>JAOUPN010000020.1 GCA_029879905.1 Nitrospira sp.
GCCATCCGACAAGCCGTAATCGCCGATTATTCTAACCAAAAGGAGGTTGGTAATGGCCGAGTTTGTTCGAGTCGCAGGGAAGGCAGAGGTGCAGCCGGGACAGGGGAAAGTCGTGGAAGTGAATGAGAAGATGCTGGCTGTATTCAATGTGGACGGGAATTTTCATGTGCTCGACAACGAATGCCCGCATCGCGGCGGTTCGCTCGGTGAAGGAGATCTCGAAGGATGTACCATCACCTGCCCATGGCATCGTTGGGAGTACAATCTCGGCTCAGGCGACTGCATCAACGAACCCGAGACCAAGAAGGCGACCGTGTATCAAGTGAAAGTTGAAGGCGACGATATTAAGGTGCTGCTCGAGTCGTGAAGCGTTTGTGAGGGGTATCTCGCGACCCCCTGGTTTTTCGAGAGGGTGAGAGGCGAGTACGTTTCACGAGATATGATGCATGTGGGGGAAAGGATGCCTGCCTCTGCCCAAGAGCAAGTCGATCTCGCAGCGGCGCTGGTGCGTCTCTATGTATTGTTGACCCAATACCTCGACCGTTGTGTGGATGAATCCGTCCGATCGAGTTATCCGGATACGGAGTTTCAGGCCCATCTTGTCGAAACCAGGCGACAGCTGTTGGACATCGTCTCGGTGAATCCCGTGGTGAAACAGAAATTCACCGAGGAGTGTGACCGCATTATGGCGCTTGGTGCCTCTTGCGTGAAATCCGGCTCGGTGGACAAGGCTCAACGTGAAACCATCCAAGCTGAACGGGCAATACTCCGCAACAAGACCCTTGCTTTGAGTGATCTCGTCGCGGTGTTTCGCGCACTGAGTTGAATCGCATGGGAGAAGCAGGCCTCGATAAACATCAGTTGGCCGGAGTGGATTTCAGGGAGCGCGGGTTCAGCCGTCCCGTGGAATTCGAACGGGAGGGAGAACAGTACCAGGCGGTCTTACGGTATGAAACGATCCGTGTGGCGACTGAGCCACATCTCACGCAGGACCATGCGTTACTGGCATTGATTCAGACCTTACATGGTCAGGGGTATCGGCAGCTTAGGACACAGAGGAGTTTCCGTGACGGGGTATATCTGGGTTCGCAGGAGCTCTGGGTCGAGTATCCCGATCCTCAACCGGAACCGACACCTCAGGGACTATTATCCGTGATCGCCGGATGGTTCAGTTCACGTCGAGACCGCAACGAATCCCCATGAGTTTCATCCCGCTTGACCAAGTCCGATCTTCCGCTACCGGACAGCCTGAGGCGACCACCCCTTTGGCCTCATCGATAAGCCGCCCGCGCTTACCAGCCTGGTTCAGAGTCAAGGCTGAGACAGGACCGGACTATTTTGAGATCAAGCAGACGATGGATCGGTTGCAATTGCACACCATCTGCGAAGAGGCTCGTTGTCCCAATCGATGGGAATGTTGGAATGCCCGGACCGCGACCTTTCTGATCCTGGGCGATATCTGTACCAGACGATGCCACTATTGCTCGGTGCAGACGGGAAGGCCGCTGGTTCTTGATGGCGACGAACCTAAACGAGTTGCCGAGGCCGTGCAGGCTCTGGGCCTTCGCCATGCCGTCATTACATCGGTGAATCGCGATGAATTGCCGGACGGCGGTGCCTCGATCTTTGCCGAGACGATCAGGCAAATCAGACAACGGATGCCGGAATGTACGATTGAAGTGCTGATCCCGGATTTCGAAGGGAATGAGGATGCGCTGGCCATGGTCTGCCAAGAGCGACCGGACATCTTGAATCACAATATCGAAACCGTCAGGCAGTTGTTCCCGTCGCTTAGGCCGCAGGGGAAATATCAGCGGTCGATCGAAGTGTTGGCGAAGGCGAAAGAGTTGGGGATGACGACCAAATCCGGTTTGATTGTGGGAATGGGGGAGACGATCGATGAGGTTCGAGAGGTGATGCGCGACCTGCGCGCGGTCACGTGCGACATCATGACGATCGGTCAATACCTCCAGCCGACGCGAGACCATCTTCCCGTTGCACGATTCTACGATCCCTCCGAGTTTGCCATGTTGAAGGAAGAGGGGCTGGCCATGGGCTTCAGCCATGTCGAATCAGGCCCTCTGGTGCGAAGTTCCTACCATGCTGAGCAACAGGTACCGGCAGGTGCCTAGCTGGAGGAGCTCAGACAACCGGCCATTCCGCCTCTTCCCGAATCATCCCATGGAGTTCGAAATCCTATAGCGATGAAGCCGTCAAACCGTTGCAAAGAGAGAGAATTCGCCGTAAAGTGAGGACACCTTTTGCGAGAGCAGGATATGCCGAAATCAGTGGCTGAACTGGAGCGGGAAGCGCGGCGCTTGCCGATACGGGATCGTGCCCTATTGGCGCAACAACTGATTGCCAGCATTGATCCGGGTGAAGATATCGATGCAGAAGCCGCGTGGCTGGAGGAAGCTGAACGACGGTATCAAGCATACCGCCAGGGGATGCTTGTCGCCAAACCTGCCGAGCAAGTCTTTCGCGAAGCCAAAGCCCGGCTCAAATGACTGAGGCTAGATTTCTTCTTCCTGCTGAGGAGGAGATGATCGCCGCAGCACAGTATTACGAGCATAAATCTCTCGGGCTCGGAGCAGAATTCCTCACCGAAGTTGAACGAGTGACAGCCTCAATTGCAGCTCATCCTGAGGCTGCTCCGAAGGTGAAGGGGAAAATCAGGCGTCGGCTGCTCAAGCGCTTTCCCTTTGGAGTCCTGTATGTGGCGAGCAAGGATGAAATTGTCGTCGTCGCCATCATGCATCTGTCTCGTCGACCTGGTTATTGGGCGGACCGTGTTCGCTCTTGATATGCGTGTGAAGCATTTGTGTCAAGATATAAAAGTCTGATCCCATTTTGTATGGGTGAGAAAAAAGGGTCGGAAGTCAATTATCGAGGGGCGTAGCAGTTAACGACTCCCGACCCCTTTAGAAGTCCTCTGTCACCTACAAATTCCTATGGTAGACCCCATAACTTTGACATGCAGAGCAACAAGTACGTCACCCTGTGTGAGGAGTGGCCAGCCATGAGTTCTCACAGTGTTTTGTTGCGCGAGAAGAGAGATCTCGCGACGTTGAGCAGTTGTTGGATGCACGCAGCCTTCGTCGGAAGATGGAGCGAGTATGCGCAACGGGATTGGCAGACAAGATAGTCAAGATATAAAAAGTCAAGATATAAAAGTCTGACTCCATTTGGCGTGCTGCTCGCGTAACTCTTGTTTAAAAACAACCTATTTGACTCCCCCTGAAAATAGTATAGCCGCAAAAGTATTCGAATTTGGTGCGCGAGTAAGTTTGAGTGGACGACTGTACCTGTCCATTCTGGATAACTAAGGTTGCATAATTGTGGCCGAATGGCACTGCCAACGGTAATGGCAGAAGGAGCATAAGAAACCCACCGTGCCATCGCAGATGGTTTCCACGGTACTCCCAAATTTCACTGCCGTCATCGATTCGTTTGCGATGATCCGGCTCTCCCCATTGGCTAATGACATAGTCGGAGCTTAAGGGTTGGCCTTTTTCAGAGAATAACATTTTCTTATTTGAGAGGGTTGGTACCTGAGTAGTGGTTGATACATCCCCGACCCAAGAAACACCGATACCGATACAGCCCTGAAGAAGTAAGATTAGGAATGTTATTGTGATGGTTTTAAATGGAGAAGAGATACGCTTCACAAAGATGCTTTGATTCGGCATGGTTCCTGTGAAGCTACTCCATAGTCCTCAGCAGCTCAAGTGTATTGATGGAAATGAGTGGAATGATAAATAGGGTCAGGGCTTTGGTATCTTGACTATCTATGTGGTCCCGTCCGCGCGGATAGCGAGCCCTTTGAACGAGACTCGCCAGTTGGGAATTAGGGGTCAGCTCAGCTGGCTTTCTTTTGTTCTTCCTTCAATCGTTCCGCAATCCACATCTTGATGACCGATTGCCTTGTCACGCCGAGGCGGCTTGCCTGGGCATCCAGTGACTGGATGATCCAATTGGGGAAATCCACGTTTACACGTCTCTGCTCATGTCCAGGACGGCGAGCCTTTGAGAGGTCGAGATAGGGCGTGACGTCTTTCCCTTCATCAAATATCTTCTCGAGCTTCTTGGCTTTCATCGTAGAGTGCCCTCTCTTCCTTTCTGGATCTGCGGACTGAAATCAGCCGAATGTGCCCCCTCCGATAGGTGAAAAATGCGGACCAGAGTTTCTGAGCCAGAGAGGCAATGAGAACGTATCGGGGTTCATCTTCGGTTCGCGCGGGGATTTCAAGGCGGTCCTCGTCTTGCCACAGTTGTTGAGCCTCAATGAAATCAATCCCATGCTTCTCACGGTTGGTTCTGCTCTTTGACGCGTCAAACTCGAAATCCATTGTGGTATGAAAACTATACCTCTAGAGGGCTGTTCGTCAATCCAGGAAGATGTGACTGTTACCCCTCGCTATCAGTAGTAGGATTGTGTTTCCATCCTGAAAGTACACCGCGTTGGGCGATCAATGGCGTGAACCGGGTTATGTCCTGAGCGATTCCGGTCATGAACTGTTCGGCCCGTGATTGATCCTCGAAACATTCGTACACGTCATCCAGGAAGCCGCCGCGAAGCAGAGGATGATGGAGAAACTCCTGGCCTGGACCGGTTGCGACTTGGAGGGGGTATGCCACAGTCTCGATGTGTTCAAGGTCGAGGGCCTTCAGCCAACCATGCCCATCTTCCACCGAAGGCCGTTCATGCAGATAGTCCTGGAATCGCTTTCGTTCGTCAGTCAACCCTTGCTGAGTCATCGCTCGGTCCACGACCTGCCAGAGTGAGTCGAATGTGCCATAGGAGGGAAAGGTCAGGACAAGCTGGCCTCCAGGTGAAAGGTGTTTTACCAAGCCCTCAACGGCTTCAAATCGATTGGGACGGAAGAACATCACCGAAAGGTTCCCCGTGATCCGATCAAACATTGGGAGATCATCAGGCAGGGCGCGCATGTCCATACAGTCAAAGCGGAGCCATGGTAACTGCGAGCCTTGAATGGCTTTGGCACGCATGACCTGGCCTGCATTCAGATCAATAGCCATCACCGTTCCTGTCGGACCAACTTGCTCAGCGAGATAGAAGGCTGGAATACCATGCCCCGAGGCGATATCCAGGATTCGTAGGCCCGGTCGAAGGTCGAGGTGCCTAAGCAAGGATTCCGCAAAGGGTGTGGACCAATAGTCGTGCCGTGGCAGAGACCAGCGTGTTTGGGGCTTGTCCATATTGTGAGAAGGCTTACGAGGAGGAGCCTAAGGCCCTGCCGACGAGTTCCTGCGCTTCTTCCTGGATCTGCTTCAGATGGTCTTTGCCCTGGAAGCTTTCCGCATAGAGTTTGTAGACATCTTCCGTGCCGGAGGGCCGGGCGGCGAACCATCCCTGTTCGGTGACGACCTTGAGCCCGCCGATGGCGGCGCCGTTGCCTGGTGCAGTCGTCAGCATGGCGGTGATCGGATCTCCGGCTAACGCCGTGGCCTTGACCTGATCGGGCGACAGCTTTGAGAGAATAGCTTTCTGCTCCGGGGTGGCAGGTGCGTCGATTCGTTCATAGACCGGCTCGCCCAGTTCGCCTGTCAGGTCACGATAGAGTTGAGCCGGGTCTTTGCCTGTCTTGGCCATCATCTCGGCGGCCAGCAGATCCATGATGATGCCGTCTTTGTCGGTGGACCAGACAGTGCCGTCTCGGCGCAGGAACGAGGCTCCCGCGCTTTCTTCTCCGCCGAAGCCGAGCGAGCCGTCAAGCAGGTCGCTCACAAACCATTTGAACCCGACCGGCACTTCAACGAGCTTTTTCTTGAGTGTGTTTGCCACTCGATCGATCAAACTGCTGCTCACCAATGTCTTGCCGATTCCTGCGTCAGTCTTCCAGCTTGGGCGATTCGCAAACAGATAGGCGATGGAGACGGCCAGGTAGTGATTGGGGTTCATCAATCCGGCGGAGCGCGTCACAATACCATGCCGGTCATTGTCCGCATCGTTCCCGAAGGCGACATCGAAACGGTCTTTCAACGCGATCAAATTTGCCATGGCGTAGGGCGAAGAACAGTCCATCCGGATTTTGCCGTCCCAGTCCAGGGGCATGAAGCGGAAGGTCGGATCGACTGCAGGATTGACAATTTCGATGTCCAGTCCGTAACGCTTCGAGATCGGTTCCCAATAGGCGATGCCGGATCCACCGAGCGGGTCGATACCGAGTTTCAGTTTCGCCGATCGGATGACATCCATATCAATGATCGTGGCCAGGTCGCCGACGTAGGCGGAGAGATAGTCGTGCTTATGAGTAGTAGGCGCATGACGCGCCTGCTCAAGGGGAATCCGCTTCACGCCTTGGAGGTCGTTGGCTAAGAAGGTATTTGCTCGGTCCTCGATCCATTTGGTAATGCTTGTGTCGGCCGGTCCACCCTGAGGCGGGTTGTACTTGATGCCGCCGTCCTCCGGCGGATTATGCGAGGGGGTGATGACGATGCCGTCGGCCAAGCCGGATGTTCGACCTTGGTTATAGGACAGAATCGCATGGGAAATGACCGGGGTGGGTGTATACCCACCGTCTTGATCGATCATGGTCTCGACGCCGTTGGCGGCCAATACTTCAAGCGCTGTGGTAAAGGCCGGTTCAGAGAGTCCATGGGTATCTTTTCCGAGATACAGAGGCCCGGTTGTCTGTTGGCTCGCCCGGTATTCGCAGATGGCCTGCGTGACAGCCAAGATGTGCGCTTCATTGAAACTTCGCCGCAACGAGGATCCACGATGGCCTGAGGTGCCGAATGAAACCCGGTGTGCTCGTGTCGATGGGTCAGGCTTGTCGGCTGAATAAGCGGCCAGCAATGTGGTGATATCGACTAGATTGGAGACGGGAGCTGGTTTGCCTGCGAGTGGGTGAATAGCCATACGTCACGTGTAGTCCGAAAAACGGCGACTGTCAACTCTCCTTTTATGGGTCTACAAAGTTTTGTGACGATGCGCATGTTCCCTCTCCCTCCTGGGAGGGAGAGGGAAAGGGTGAGGGGGGGATGGGGATTACGGCATCAGCTGGGTTATCCGAATGATCTGTTTATTCATGGGTGTGGTCCTGCTGCCTTGTTGCCTCACCTCCGCCCTCTCACCCGGAATGGAGGCGAGGAAAGACGGACGATTGATGCACATACATAAGCCGGAGAGATCAAGTTTGTGAGGCGAGTGGAGTGGAGAAGGTATCTTTCGAAAGCTGAGCTTCTGAACAAGTCGTGGCAGATCCTATTGCATCGTAACATGCCGATGATTGGAACGGTTTTCTATTGCTTTTAGACTCCGTAGAGAGATCGGGTGCCCCGCATCTTCAAAAATCGTCGCGAAGAATGCGGAGCAACCTTCTCATGAATAATGCGGGCTATGCCCGCAATGGAGCGTTCAGCAAATCAATGCCCGCCGTCAGGCCCGGCCACATGGGTAAACTCCGGATAGTCTTCATAGGCCGCTTGTGTGGTGCCGGTGGCTTTGATTAAGAGACCGGCAACGGTCCCGCCGATGAGTGCGATCGCGAGCGTCAGGCCGATTCCCACGATTTGTGCTCCGACGACACCGGGAACGATCACAATTGCGCTGAGCCCACCGAGGAGTCCCGGCATACCGTGCAAGTTGTGCACGCCACAGGTATCGATCAGCTTGATCTTGGACTCAAGTGCCGGCTGGAGAAATACGTATCCGAGGACCGACAGGGTGCCGGCAAGCAGGCCGATCACGAAGGCGCCGCCTGGCCCGACGATATTACAGGTGGAGCCGATTGAGACTCCGCCTGCCAGGGCCGCATTAGCCATATCGACCATTGAGGTTTTGCCTTGATGAAAGTAGGTGCTCAGGAAATAGGTGGCGATCGTCGCCCCGCTGAGTGCCAAAATCGTATTAACAATGGTTTGAGGCATTTGTTCAAAGGGTACGATTGCCGTGGCAAAGCTTGGCCAGAACAACCACAAGACCATGGATCCGAGCATCGCAAACCGATCGGAGGTAGGATCCGACTCGATGGGTACGCTACGCTGCTGTGCGGTGGTGATGGCGATGGAGGCGGCTAAGCCGAAGTAGGCTCCGAAGGCATGGATCACGATCGATCCGGCTGAGTCTTGAAAGCCGTTGGTCAATCCCAATCCATTGTCGAGCACGATCCACTCGTTCAGCGCATAGAGGGGGACGAGAAACAGGGTAAGGAGCGCATATTGAAATACGCGTAAGCGTCCAAGGACCGCACCCATGGCGATCAACGTGGTGGCGACGGCAAATTCGGCCAGCATCAACGTTTCAACCGAATGTGTCGTCAATGCATGCCCGATCATGCCGTTGGCCCGCAGAAACATATAGAGGGGCAATCCTGTGGCGACGACCAGATAGGTTCCGGTAGTCGCACCGAATCCGTAGCGTTTCACAAAGACCATTAAAAATCCGAAGCCGACAACCAGCATGGCGAGAATATGAATGGAGTAGTTGTATTGTGCGACGAGGCGGGCTTCGTTGACTTCGGCGGGTGGTTCAGAGGCACTGACGGTATTTCCCACGCACAAGAGCAACAGAACGACCGTGATAAACAACCGAACCCATGCGGTAGCCTTCATGCCGATCCCCCCTTACTGTTAGGAGTAGTGCCAAGATTGCCGGGCCGCAGTGTACTCTACCCGTACACGAATCGCACCTGCGAAATCACATGAGATTGAAGAATGATTATTATATTGGATCGCTTTACTGGAGACGCGACGGTGAGTTCGTATGACGAAGTCGTGGAAATTGCTGGAAATTAGCTCTCCGAGAGCGAGAGACTTGGTTTGCTACAGGGGAGGGGATCCAACCTCAGCGGAATCCAGGACCAATCTGTGAGTCTGGGGAAAGAAAAAGGGGTCAGATCTTGAGTTGTGTATCATCACTGCGCTAGACTGTGGCCCATGGCTCGTCCACTCCGCCTCGAATTTTCTGGGGCCCTCTATCACGTCACCACGCGGGGGAATGCGCGGCAGGACCTCGTTCTGGATGACGAGGATCGCGCGCGGTTTCTTGGAGTGCTGGCGACGGTCGTCTCTCGGTTTCATCTCCTGCTGCACGCCTACTGTTTGATGGATAACCACTTTCATCTGCTGGTGGAAACGCCGGAGGGCAATCTCTCCCAGGCGATGCGCCAGCTCAATGGTGTCTACACGCAGGGGTTCAACCGTCGTCATCAGCGGGTTGGCCATGTTGTGCAAGGTCGGTTCAAGGCGATTCTTGTGGACCGCGACAGCTATCTGCTCGAACTCTGTCGGTATGTGGTGCTCAATCCGGTGCGTGCCAAGACCACTCGCAATGCGGCCACCTATGCATGGTCGAGCTATCGCGCGACCGCTGGACTGGTGCCCACTCCGCCCTATCTGACCATCGATTGGCTATTGTCGCAGTTCGGGCCGCAACGCGCCGCCGCTCAACGGAAGTACCAAGCGTTTGTGGCTGACGGGAAGGACCAGGGGGCACCGTGGGAGGAGGTCAGGGGGCAAGTGCTGCTGGGGAGTGAGCGGTTTGTTGAACGGCTGGCGCCTGCACTCCAGGATAAGCGGCTGGTGACCGAGATCCCCCGACGACAGCGGTTTGCCGCTAGGCCGACGCTACGTCAACTCATGGGAGCCAGGACTCGGTCCGACCGGGCGCGACGGAATGAAGCGATTCGCCGAGCCCACCTGGAGCACGGCTACAGTTTGTCCGAGATCGGGCGGGCGGTGTCTCTGCACTATTCCACAGTGAGTCGTATCGTGAACGTCGAGCCAAGCCGGAATACATAATTCAAGATCTGACCCCATAATGTTTGACCCCATAATGTTGAATTTCGTTCCCGTCTGAGTGAAGGTTTTCTATTTTCCCTGTCAGTTGCTTCTCCTCCACTGTCGTCTGGACAGACGTGCTCCTCATCCTTGCGGCCAGGTCGTCGTTCCTGCTTCTCCTGACCAATACCTCTTGGTGTTAACCGGGCTTTGCAGAAAAGACATTGATTCCGGCCCATGTGACGCACGGAAAGGAGAATGCCCCTTCGCTTGTTCGAAGCGTCACAAGGTAGTGGCCCTTGCTAATATGCCACTACTGGCGATGCTATCGCACCGTACAGTATCAGTATGGTGCCGGAGTGAGGCAATGAAGCCGGTTTATTTTGTAGGGTCGTCGCGGAACGCGATGCGGGAGCTCCTGAAGATGCCGGAGAGACGGCAGGGCACCAGCTGTTTAAAGTGCAAGACGGGAAGGACCCAGACGACTGGAAGCCGATGCCCGCAGTGGGGCCAGGGGTTAAGGAAATCCGCGTCTGGGAAGCCAGCGGAACCTATCGGGTTCTCTATGTGGCGAAGTTTGCGGAAGCGGTCTAGGTGCTGCATGTCTTTGAGAAGCGGTCTCAGAAGACACCGAATAGCCACATTCAGTTGGCAAAAGCCCGATATGCCGACTTGTTGAAGTGGAGGAAGGAACAGCGATGACACGCGCAACTGTGACCAAAGGCAGTGGGAATGTATTCCGAGATTTGGGATTCTCCGAAGAGAAGTCCGTTGAATTGATGTTGAAAAGCAGCCTGCTTCAAGCCCTCCAGGAGACGATTAAAGGACGGGGTTGGAAGCAGGTGGAAGCTGCGGCCCAGTTGGGTATTGATCAAGCCAAGGTCTCAAAGCTGTTGGCGGGTCGGATGGCAGGGTTTTCTATCGAACGACTCGTGTATTTTCTTTCCGTGCTCGGTCAGGATGTAGAAGTTACCGTTCGCAAAGCCCGCCATGGACACAAACGAGGGACCGTTCGAGCAAAACTGCCCCGCACACAAAAAGTTCCCGCCTGAGACCTCTCCTTTTCAAGAGCGGCCACGCCCGATGAGCTGCCGGCATGAGGAAGGAAATCGGGATGGGATTACGAGTGGTGGTTATCCGGCGGCACAAAGAAGAGCTGAGCTGGCCCGGGTTTCGTGGATACCCGGTTAAGACCCATTCAGGCGTCGTTCAAATTCCAGCGGGCTCACATAGCCGAGGCTTTGATGCCGCCGCTGGCGATTATAGAACCCTTCGATGAACGCGACAATCTCCCGACTCGCCTCATCCGCTGATTCGCACAATGTTCGTCTATCAGGTAAGACATCGGGAAGGCCGATTGTCCGTACACCCGTTTCCGCTGGAAGCCATGGCTGGCATGCTGTGGAGGAATACGTCGCGGATGTTCTCGAAGCCTTGGTGAATGAGGACATGTTTCTAGAAGCGACTCGATTCTTACAAGAGGTGGGTAACGGATGGAGATTCCAGGAACAAGCCGACAGCCGATGTACAGACAGCGTGTAATCCCTATTGTTTTCGTTCGCCTATCTGGCTCGATAGTCGAATAGTGGGATGGAACAGCTTGTCATGATGGCGAGGGCTTTAGAATTAATCCGAAGCGTCTCAAGCAGTGGATGAGTCAGTGATGTGTAGGGAGAGGATTATCCACCGTAGCGGCATCCGAACCCAACAGGTGAGCCCGGATGCCGATCGATTGCGAAATGAGGCACTGTCCTCTCTACGGGCACAAGGGAGCGATTTTATCCAGATTGTTTCTCAATCCGGCCCATCCCATACCAAGGTTGACCTTGGTATTGGTAACGAGAACGACCATTGCATTGGGCTTTGAGGGAATCGTGGTGATGAAGTGATAGGTATTGTCGGTAGCGATTTGAATTTCTTTGATACTGTTTTCCACCTTTGTCCCGCGGTTATTCGAGAGTAGTGATTCCACGGCTTTCACGGTCTTGCCGCGAACCATATCGACCGAGGCAGCGGCGACGGCATCCATGTAGGATTGTGTGAAGTACGCCACCTTATGGGCGACACCGAGCAGTAAACCCGTACCCAAATCCACGACACCACATCCAAGGGTGCCGTCGACAGTTTCCATAATCTCTTTGCACACTTCGTTAATGCTCGGCATGAGATCCTCCAGGCTAAATGAACTGTATCGTGCGTATACGCGTGTATTAATGTTGTAGCAATAGTCGGGCCAAGAAGTGTTTTCTTCATTGTGCCGGCCATAATCTCGTACATACGCGGATGAGGTGATGATGGGGAAGCGAGGGAAGAGGTGGAAATAGTGAGGAATTCTCCTAGGCAGGCAGATATTGCCTGCTTCACTGGTAAAAATGCGACTGAGGTATGCCGCTTAAGGGGGTATGCCTGACTCACCACGTGTGTGCGACAGTCACGTAATGAGTGATGGGCCGTCACGCTGACGACGAGAAACAGAAAACACTATCGAAAATTTGTCACTTAATGTACCAAGATAGATATTCGAATGTATCGTATCGAGGCGAGGAATCATCGATGACGACTCGGCGCGTGAAGGGTAGTGCTTCTTCTGAGGTGGTGGCCGACCCGGACGCAGTGAAGTCCTTGTGCCATGCATGCTCAAACCATGCACGTTGTGCGTTTGCCGAGAGGGTCGAACGGACATCTCACGATTCGGAATCACGGGTCATGATGTTGACGATTCGTCATGGCTGTGCCTTGTTTCATGAAGGGATGCCGCTGATCGGCTCATACATCGTGTGTAAGGGGTTGGTTGCGCAATATGCCTCAGAGAGTCGTGGCCGTGGCGTCTGCATCCATGGGAGGGGGGCCTCTCCCGATCTGGTCGACAATCTGACGGGGGCCTCGTACCATCGGTCCTCTGCGATTGCCGTCGGTGATGTGGTCGTCGCCTTTTTACCGGAGTTGGAGTCTCAGATGAGAGCAGAGATGCATGGTCTGAACATGATCACTGTGCTCCGACAAACGGCTCGTCAAGCGCGAATCTTAGAGGAGCGTCTGATACATGGACGAGCGTTAGGCAGCTATGAACGAGTCGCCGAACTGTTTCGCGGAATGATTGAAGCATCCGAGTCGACCTTGCCGTCGGAGGGTCCCCTGTCTGTCCCTATGGACCGCCCGCTGTTCGCAACATTCACCGGCATGATGCCCGAAACGTTCAGCCGGGCGATGACTCGTCTTCAAAAACATGGATTAGTTATCCATTCTCACGGTATCTTGACATTTCCAAGGCCTGATCAACTCTGCCGGCTCACTCGTGAAGGGATTGCAACGAGTGGGTGACCACAACGGTATCGGCAGGAGGTGTGTGTTGAGAAAAAAGACGTAACCTACGAGGCTGGAATTTGACAAGATACGCCGAGGCATCCATACTTTCGGCAGCGTATGTCTCCGAACGGATTTGGAGCCATGGAAGAAGCCTGTTTGAATTGTGATGCCGGACGCAAGATGGGCTGCAGGACGTACTGCTGTCGTCTGTTGGTACGGCTGACGGAAGAAGACGCGGAGCGTCTCTACCCGGATCGGCCGACGGCGAGATTTCTTGAGAAGGCCGACGACGGGCTCTGTATCTATTTGGATAAGGAGACGTTCAGATGCGGTATTTGGGAGAAACGACCGGAGATTTGCCGGAGCTTCGATTGTAATACCGATTTCTTGCTGCAAGTCGCCGTGAAAGAACCATTCGAATCTATCGTCGATCTCACCAAGAAAGCTCAAAGCATTTACCTACCGAGTCATCTCTGGGTCAAGGTGCCTCAGACAAGTACCGATTCATTGGGTTTATCAGGGCAGCAGGATGAATTGCCTCCTTCTTCTGAGAGTTAACCGGGTAGGGTAGGTCTCTCAACGGAGATATTTCCGCGCTGTATGGACTATGCAGCTTTTGAGGTTGGTTCGTATCCTTGGCGGTAGCGATCGAGAATGTGTGCGAGACGGAGTACTTCCGTTTCCAGTTGGGCATAGACGGGCGGTGCGTCTTGAAGCGTACCCAGATGTCCGATGGCTTCGAGGCGACTCGCCGCCAAGACCACGGCCGGTGCGCAAAGATTCCCCGCAGTGCCCTTCAAAGTGTGGGCCGCACGTTCCACCGCCAGTGCATCGGCTTTGTCCAATCGCTGCTTGATCTCAGCCAACATCGTTCGGTGTCTGTTGAGGAACAGGGCAATGAGTTGCTGGAAGAGTTGATCGTCTTCGCCGATGTTTCGAAACATTTTGACGGCATCGAAACGGACGTGATCACTGTTCGGCAGCGTAGAGGAAGAGGAAGATGCATCGGTCGGCTTCTGACCCGGTGGGGCCCATCGATGTAAGATGTCCCGTAACGCATCGAGATGAATCGGTTTAGCCAGGTAATCATCCATGCCGATCGCCAAACAATGGGCGCGGTCGCCTTGCATGGCATTGGCCGTCACGGCGATGATGGGAATATGGCGCCAACCTATCAGGTCTACGTCGTGATCCGTTGAGGCGGATGTGCTGTCGTCGGCCTCCGCATGGTGAGCTTCCGCTTCTCGAATCCTCTGTGTCGCCTCAAATCCGTCCATGACCGGCATTTGGCAGTCCATGAGGACGAGTCCGAACTGCTCCTTCGTCAACATCTCAATCGCGTCTTGTCCATTTTCGGCAACCGCCGACGGGTATCCCAATTTTTCCGCCATTCGTACGACGAGTTTCTGGTTGATGATATTATCTTCGACAATTAAGATGCGTGGATGTGAGAGAGGTTGTGCAGGCGAAGGCGCTTTGAGACGGCGTTGCCGTGCCTGAGCCGTCTGTGGTGAGGTTACCTGTGTGTCATGAGAAATCCCAAGGACCGTGCGAAGGCACTCATGCAATTGGTCGTGTCTGACCGGTTTGGGTAGATACCCCAGGGCTCCTGCTTGACGGGCCTGTTCTGCATGGCCTCGCTGAAGCAGCGACGTGAGGACCACGATACGAATCTCTGATCCGGCAGGGTGTCGGCGGATTTCTCTGGCGAGTTGCAGACCATCTTTACCGGGCATCACGACATCCAAAATCGCAAGGTCGTAGGAGATATGCTGTTGAGGAGCCTCGTTGATCTTATCCAAAGCCTCCTCTGCGTTTTCGGCCATGTCGGCGACCATTCCCCATCCGGTCGCCAGATGGCGAAGGATGATCCGGTTTGACTCATTGTCGTCCACGATCAACACTCTGCGTCCTTTGAGATCTCCCGACGGGAGAATGGCGCGTGGGGAATCGGCTTGTTTGATGAAACGGGCCGTACACCAGAATGTGCTGCCGCGGCCGACGACACTGCCGACGCCGATCTGTCCACCCATCAATTCAATCAACTGTTTTGAGATCATCAATCCAAGACCGGTTCCTCCGTACTTTCTGGTGGTCGAACTGTCGGCCTGCATGAAGGGCTTGAACAGTTTAGCCTGCACCTCAGGCTCAATGCCGATGCCGCTGTCGGTGACTTCGAATCGTACAGTCGCGCTATTCGATGAATCCTGCTCCAAATATGCCTGTATGGTCACCTCGCCCTTCTCGGTAAATTTGAGGGCGTTGCCGAGTAAATTCGTCAAGACTTGCCGTAGGCGACCGGGATCGCCTCGGAGACCAGCCGGGACTGTGGCATGGACCAGTCCTGTCAATTCGATGCCTTTGATCTCAGCCCGTTGCGCGAATTGACCCAGAATATCTTCAACGGTAGTGCGGAGGTCAAAGTCGACGGTTTCCAGCTCGAGTTTGCCGGCTTCGATCTTGCTGCATTCGAGGACATCGTTGATGATGTGCAATAACGAATCGCCGCACTGACGGATGGTGTCGGCGTAGGTCTTTTGCTCCGGTGATAACGCTGTTTCCAGCAACAAACTGGTCATGCCGATGACCCCGTTCATCGGGGTGCGTATTTCATGGCTCATCATGGCTAGAAATGCCGATTTTGCTCTGGTGGATTCCTGCGCAGCGGATAATGCGTCATCGAGCCGCTGATTGATCTCTTTCAGTTCGTCGGCTGTACGGATCAATTCTCGTTGCGCCTGGTGAACCTTTGTCATATCGATGGCATAGCCGCGAACTAAGCGATGAGACTTCACCGGGCAAAAGGTCCATGTAAAACTGGCGTGCGGCAAGGAAACTTCCTTGCCATGGATGATTTCCCCTGATTGCAAGCATTGCGTGATGAGTTGAGAAAGATCTTCCGGCAGCATATGAGGAAGCCCGTCGGCCCGATAGCCGAGTGTCTCGATCCAGGATGTCATCGTGGGGTTGGCATAGAGCATATGCCCATATTGATTCAGCTCCACGATCGGAGACGGAGCGTCTTCGGCCATGGCAGCCAGTCGATCCCGATCCTCTCGCAATTCTTCTTCAAGAGACAGGTCACGTAGATAGACAGTCAATCCGAATGTGTCGCGACGGCCTTCGCGGGCAATGACGTGGCATGTCCATTGGACAGGGATGAGTCCGGTCGATCCATGTCGGAGATGGGTTGTGAGCAACGGTGTCGGTTTTTGTGAGGATGCCACATCCTGTAGATGGTTCATCACCGTGGCGGTAGATGACGAGGTCAAGGTAGTCCAGATATCCGGAAAGGATTGTTCGAATAAATCTACCTGACGTCGGCCGAGCAAGCGGGCGCCTTCCCGATTGACCGCTTCGATGAGACAGTCGTCTCTGAGCAGGACTACGCCGACCGGCAAGCTATCGAGAATGTCGATCAAGGTCGGATAGACGGAGGACACAGGTGTATCGGCCGGTGGCGTGAGTTTAGGGTTGTATGGATGTTCGCTCATGAGGCTGCCTGTTCGCATGTCGCGTCAAGGTACATGGCCACATTGACAAGTTCACGAGTCGGGTCAAGCACCTGCTGAATGGTACGTGGAGCCTGCTCATTCGGTTGAGTCGCCAGATCAAGCCGAAGGGGAGTCGTATAAGATTTTCCCTGCGGGCCGCCGACGATTTTGACGATGGGTTTCAGACGTTCCCGTGCATTGGCCCCGACGACGACGGCTTGTTCACCTGTATTCAGGAGAACCAGACTGCCGAGCGGGTAGACACCGATGCTGCGAATCATCGTTTTAACCAGGGATTTAGGGAACCACCCCTGTTCACCGGCTAAAAACAAGCGACGAACGGCATCATGGGGCAGCATCGCGAGACGTCCCCCTCGACGGCTGACCATCCCGTCATACCAATCAACGACTCCCACGATCTGGGATAATTGAGAAATGCTGTCCTGTTTCAGACCGGCGGGAAATCCGCTGCCGTTTCCGCGTTCATGATGTTCGGCCACAATCCGCATGATTTCTTCATCGATTCCTGGGCTACCCGTGAGCAGGGCGACACCCAAGGAGGGATGTCGTTGAAGCAAGAGGCGCTCTTTTTCACTGCATTCAGCGCGCCGACGCACGAGATGACGGGGAAAGCGTACGTATCCCGCATCATGAAGCAGGGCTCCGGTTCCAAGGCGAGCCTGTAGCCCCTCATCGAGTTCACTTTCTACCGCGATCACAAGCGATAAAATACAGGTATCAAGAGCATGTGCTGCGAGCGAGCGGTCGAATTGCTTGATCCGTTGGAGCGTCAGATGCGTCATGACGGCGGTTCGGTCATGGATAATCTGGGTCAGGACATTGGACACAACGATTCTCGCTGAGGCGAGAGAGGGAGGATTGCCTTGCGCGAGATCGGTAAACACCCGCTCGATCGCATCCTGGGCCTCTGCGTAGAGGGCTTGGATCGAGTCTTGCCGAGGCAGGGGCTGCTCGGCCGGTGCCTCAATATCAGGTTGGTTGTGGGAGGCTGTTTGGTTTGAGCTGGGTGTTGCCCCATGCTCATATGCTGACAGATCGATACCCTTCTGCACATCAATGGTGACCGATCGGATACCGCATCCGATCATGGTGTCGATTATCGCACGGTCGCTGATCAACAGTTTATGAGAGAGGAAGGGGGTTTGATACCAGGGGACGTCGACCCCAACCACAAACATTCCAGGAATCAGTTGATCGATGGAAATCTGCCTAAGCTGGTCGTCCATGGCCATAGGTCTAAGGGTTCCAGTTTGGTCACTCTGTGGGTCTCTCAACATGGAATAGGGAGGCGTCAGTGTTCTATCGGTTCTTGCTGAAGGAACTTAACCGATGGTGGCCATTGCAGTTTTCAGATAGAGGGAGAGTCTCGCGTTCATTGCGGGAGAGGATGGGACTCAAGATTTGTGGATTTATACCGATAGCGCCCCTTGGGAGACTGTACATGCAATTCCGTGTCGGGAAGGGGCCTGTCGGATGAAGAAATGGATCGATATCGACAAGCTACAGCCCGGGATGCGGATTGAAAAGATCGACCGTTCTTGGTTGTCTACCCCGTTTTTTCGGCATCGGAGTGCCGGGATCTCGGCTGAGCGGATCGAACAGTTAAAAGCCTGTGGTGTTCGGTCGGTGGAAGTCGTCATTGAGGATCAGACGGTTCAGGTTGAGCCTGTGGTCGAGGAGAAGATCGAGTCCGAACCTGATCACGGAACCGACGACTCAATACCATCCACCAAGGCCGACGGAACGCCACCGGTTCCCTTTGAAGAAGAGCTGCCGGCCGCAAGGCAGGTCTACAAAGCCGCTAAAACCGTGATCCACGGAGCGATGCAGGATGTCCGTTTAGGCCGGGCGGTCAACATGGATGCCGTGAATCAGGTCGTATCGGATATGACGGAGAGTGTGTTTCGGAATCCCGATGCCTTGGCCAGTCTTTCCAGGCTTAAGCGGTTCGACGAGTATACGTTCTATCACTCCGTCAATACATCGCTGCTCGCCATGTCGTTAGGACGGGAGTTGGGCTTCGATCAGGGGGCGCTCCATCAGATCGGGGTAGGGACGCTGCTGCACGACATCGGTAAGGTCAAGATTCCCGTTGAAATCTTGAACAAACCTGGCCGCTTTGAAGCACATGAAATGGAGATCATGAAACAGCATGTCATGCGGGGTGTCGAGGTGCTGTCCGGCACGACCGGATTGACGGAGATCTATTGGAAACCAGCGATGGAACATCATGAACGTGTCGATGGGTCGGGCTATCCGTTTCATCGTATGAAGGACGATCTCAGTCAATTCGGCCTGATTGCTGCGGTCGTCGATATCTACGACGCGATCACGAGCGATCGATGTTATCACAAAGGAAGACCGGCGCATGACGCCCTGCAATATCTCTATTTAATTTCGTTAAAAGGTCATCTCGACCCCGACTTGGTTCAGCGATTTATTCGGGTCGTCGGGGTGTTTCCCGTCGGATCAGTCGTCGAGCTGAATACGGGAGAAGTCGCTGTCGTACGGCGGGTATGCCGGGAGGCGCCGCTCGAACCCCTGATCGTCATCGTGAAGAGCGCGGGGAATATGCTGTTATCATCTCCGCTGGAATGTGATCTGCGGCAACAGGCGGAGTCTTCTCCTCGCGCCATTGCCTCGGTTCAAGATCCGCACAGCAGCGGAATTAATCCTAGCGTGTATTTAGATAAGGAACCACTATGAACGAAATCACCGAGTCCATACCGCACTCGACGTCATTCCTTACGGTCGGTTTGCCGTTGAAGATTTCACTCGTCCTCAACGGACAGAAAGTCATGTACGGCAGCATGTTGTTGGGGTGGAGAGAAACCGCATGGCTGATCTGTGAATGGCCGTCTCAGTTGGGCCATGCGGCCGGTATCGCAGCCGGTACCCCCTGTACGGTCAGTTACCTTCATGACGGGAAGCTCGTCGGATATAGAACCGAGATTCGAGATATGGTGGCATCGCCGGTACCGTTGCTGTTTATCGCCTTTCCGCGGACCGTGGAAGAGATGCATTTGCGCAAACATGCGCGTGTCGCCTCAAGTGAACCGGCGTTGCTGACGCGGGCTGATCAGCTGTCCCAGCAGGGGGCCGTGATGGCGTCAGAGGACTACGCGGGAGGATTGGTAAAGGATCTCAGCCAGGGAGGGTGCCGTATCGCGTTGGCGAAGTCGCCGTCCTGGATCAAACCCGGGTCCGTCATCCGTTTGGAATTTGAGTTGCCGGGGTTGGGACATGTGACAAATTTGACGGGGAGCGTCAAGAATATGGATGAACAGGACGGAGCCGACCTGATCGGCATCGAATTTCAATTCGACAAATTAGAGTATATCGAATACCGGGGGTGGGGCGGCTCGGTCAAGAATGCGATCGAGCAATGGACGCTCCAAAAGCTCGGAGGCCTGTTTCCGTTCTGATCCTCGCTCATTCTCCGCTGGCAGGATGCTGAAAAAGTCCGTCGGCAGCGTTTTCTTAAACCGTAAAAGATGATGTGAAGAATTGCTGTGAGTTGTCCTGTCCGAACTTTCCGCCCGCCGTCGCAAGAAGCCACGGCTGTAGAGCTTTGTAGGAACGGCGGGTATCTGGCGAAGAGAGACGCGTTTCGCCCACCGTTGCGAGATATGGCCGACCTCGTGAGGTCCTCAGCTTGGTCGTAAAGCGAGCGAGCATGCTTTCAGCCGTCACAGCCTGTTGGCTACTTCGGCAGAGTAGGCTCGGCGAGTGTCCTCGAAGACGTAAAAGAGGCTACAGTTGTTAGACCGTGGGGAGCTACCCGTGTCACGTTTCAAATCACACGGGTCTGAATCGGTCTTCTTGACCCTGTCGGGTGTCCTTGTGCCATCTGTACTCATTCGTCACCGTGTAAGCAAGGGTGGTGAACGAGCTTGTCGACAGTCTGCTGCTAGGTGTGTCTTACCGGCCGATCCGGCAATTCCTGCCGGGTTTAGAGGAACGTCCCTGCATTCCATCCAATCTTTGCTGAAAAAACAAGCAAAACATTGTGGCACAGTCTTTGATTGCCTTGATGTTGTGGTAAGGCTGCGATGCGGTGGCGACCATGATGAACGGGGTGCGGGATTTATGTACTCGGTGAATCGGAGGGTATGACGCGATGGAGCCGATTAAAATCACATCGAAGAGTCACATCATTATCTCGGGAGGAGCCGGATTCATCGGGTCTCACCTGAGTCGGCGGTTGCTCAATCTGGGAGCGAAGGTCACGATTTTGACCAGGCACACACACAGCCCGCAGGCCGTGCAATTGGAGCGTGAGGGGGCCACGATTCTTCCGTGCGATGTGACATCGCTTATGGCCACATCCATTCACAATGACTTGTGCGGTGCGGATGTGTTCTATCATCTGGCGGCTGATGTGGCGATCAGCAGTTCTAAGACCTGGGAGACCAATGTAGTGGGCACGCAACGGGCCCTGAACTTTGCCGAGGCGGCACAAATTCCCTATGTGGTGTTTGCCAGCAGCATCGAAGCGCAAGGACTGGGGTCGGAAGACGAGATTCCACTCGGTGAACAGATGCCTTGCCGTCCGGTGTCGGAGTACGGAGCGTCAAAAGCCAAAGCTGAAGAATTAGCCCTGGCATGGTCTCGCGAGTCTGGACGACACGTCCTCGTGTTCAGAATAGGAAATATTTACGGACCTGGCAGCGCGTGGTTGATGCAACCTTCACTCATGGCATTGTCGGGGGTGTCCTCGCTGGCCGGTGTGTGGTCTCAGCTGGAGCATCGCGTGTTACAGCCGCTGTATATCGACGATTTAATTGAAGGTATGCTGTCGGCCGCCGGTCGGAGGCTCACCGGGCTGTATAACATTACCGGAGAACAACCGGTGACGGTGGGAGGCTATTTGCGGAGCCTTGCCGATTTGTTGCAGTTATCCGAACGAACGGATGTGCTTCAGATGCCTTCTGGCGAGGAAACCAGCCCGACGCTGTCTCCGGATTTTGCCTATCTGCTGATGGGCCGGCCGAACCGCTGCCATCGGTCCTATGATAATACAAGGCTCCGTTCGTGCATCGGACCGTATGCGCGGTGGCCGCTGGCCAGAGGATTGGCTTCCACATTGCGCTGGTTCCAGCAGTCCGATCTGTGGCCGGCCCTGCTGAACATGGCTCGAAGAAGAACGGGAGACGGCGTATGCATGTCACGTTGATCTTTCCGGGTATCGCGTTGCCCGGGTTCGACAGCTTCAATAAAAAACGCACGGTGGACGCCAACTTCATCGATCACGGCTTGGCATCGCTCAGTGCCTCTGCCAAAGCACGAGGCCACACCGTAGACCTGATCGATCTTCGTACGCTCCAAAATTGGTCGCACTTCCGGGAAGAGGTAAGAAGCCGGAACACCGCTGTATGGGGGATTACGTCCTGGAGTTTACATTATCCGGATGTGGTAAGAGCGGTACGAATTCTGAAGGAAGAAAAAGAGCAGGCAGTCGTCATTGTCGGCGGGGTGCATGCCACGATCCAAACATCGCAGGTAGCGGCCAATTCGCTCATCGATCATATTATTACACAGGAAGGAGAAATTACGTTCGTCGAACTGCTCAATGCCTTGGAGGATGGTAAACGGATTGATCGGATACTGATCGGCGAAGGGCCGGTACTTGACGAGATTCCATGGGTCGACCGTGATTTGTTTGATATGAGAGGGGAGTTGGCGACGCCGATGGTTCCGGGCTTGCCCACCCCTTTCATCACGACCAATGCGGGAAGAGGTTGTCCGTTTAAATGCAATTTCTGCCAGCCGGCCGAGCGAGCAGTGTTCGGTAACCGCGTGAAGATGAGAAGCGCGCATAATGTCGTAGAGGAACTTCGTTACCTTAAGGACCGCTTTCACTTCCGAAGCTGGATGGCCCACGATGATTTGTTTTTTATTAATCACCGGTGGAGTCGGGAGTTTTGCGCTGCGTACAAAGCCGCCGGATTTACGGAGCCTTTTGTCTGTCAGATGCGCGTTGATTTGATGTGCCGGTATCCGGATGTGGTGAAACAGATGGCGGAAGCGGGTTTGGCGTGGGCGATGATCGGGTTCGAAAGCGGCAGTCAGCGTATCTTGGATATGTTTCAAAAAGAAACGACCGTCGCGGAAAACATAAAAGCAGCCGAGATCTGCAGGGAATACGGGATCAAGATTTGGGCAAATGTCATGTTCGGTGCGCCGACGGAAACACCCGCTGAGGTGTTGGAAACCGTTCGTATGGTCTGGAAAATCAAGCCGGACCACCTCAGCAGCAGTTATTTCACTCCGACACCGGGTAGTGGGATGGCCGACGAAGTTGAAAAGAAGGGTCTTACGATCGTGGATCCATTCAACAGTGCCTGTCGCACGCCCAATGAAGCGAAGATGAAGGATATTGATTACGAGTGGCTGAATAAAGCCATCGCGCTGGCCTATGAAGGAGGATCAGAAGAACGATTGTTAGCGCTTGCGCAACTGCCTATGTATACAAAGGAGACCCTATGCGGATTGCGTTGATCAATACCCCGTCACTCGCTGATCGTCCGGTAAGCCGCAGTATGGCAGGAGGGCTGGGGTTTGACGGCAATGAGTCGATGATTTTACCTCCGCTCGACTTGGCGATCATGGCCGCCACCATCCGTCAGGCCGGAGACACGGTCGATCTTATCGACGCCGATCCGTTGCGATTCACGCCGGAGGACATTCATGCGCGGCTGGGCAAGAACCAGTGGGATATGCTGATAGCGACTGCGTCGCTTCCCACGCTGGCGTATGACGCCGACTTTATCGCGATGCTGCGGCAACACCATGTAGGGGCACGTATTGTCGCAAAGACGCTGATTCAAGACCATGCCGCATTGAAGGCGTTACTTATTCGGAGTCGGGCCGACTTCGTCATTCATGGCGAGGCAGATCTGACGATTGCAGATCTGGCTCATGGCCGTAGCAGGAAGGGTACCGCGTGGCTGGAAACTGATCCGTCCGGAAAGACGCCGGTGTTTCATTTCGAAGCGGGTGTGCCTGTCAAAGATGTAAATGCGTTGCCGCTTCCGGCTCGGGATCTCTTGCCGAATGATCGGTATGTCTACCCCTTGTTGGGGAGTCCTGTGGCGACATTGCAAACGAGCAGGGGATGCCCCTACCCCTGCGGGTACTACTGCCCATACCCGCTGGTTGAAGGGGTGAAATGGCGTGCGCAAACACCCGAGCGAGTATTTGCTGAAGTGAAGGATGTCGTTGAGAGATATGGTATTAGAAAAATGTACTTTCGTGACGCGACGTTCACGCTCAATCAGAGTCGCGTAGCCGAATTGTGTGATCTCATTAAGAATGCAGGATGGCCGCTTGAATGGGTATGTGAAACGCGAATCGATTGTGTCGACGATGCGTTGCTGGAGAAGATGCGGCAAGCCGGGTGCGTCGGATTGCTCGTCGGAGTGGAGACAGGTGATGAACAGGTCATGCATTCGGCGGAAGGGAAGAAGGGGTTGACCGTTCAGAAGCTTGCCGCAATTCGGGAAAAAACCCGGCAGTTGGGCA
>JAOUPN010000021.1 GCA_029879905.1 Nitrospira sp.
TCTTACAAGAGGCTCTGCGGGATTCTTTACCGAAAGAAGCGGCAACGTTTCAGCCGGTCCTCAAACGACACGGCTACATTCTTTTGGCAAGCCAACCGATGGTGACGGTCCCGGAAACCAGTCAGCAACCTGCGCCCGCCACCTCTCTCGGTCACTAACAGATCCTACCGCATCTCTCCTCCGTCAATAGGTACAGGGCATATCCGTATGGGAACACAATACGGATTACCCAAAGGGCATCATATCCCGTCCGCCATAGAGAATCATCACCACCACCAACACGCCGACAAGCACAAGGCTTTCCCGTGCGATCGACCATGTACGGGTTCCCTGACTCTCCTCCTGCGGCACACGACCGATGTTGAGCCAATAGGCCACGCAGGCTAATCCGGTCGCCGCGACGACATGCCACGACATCGTCATGGACGCAAGGCCGCCGGCGATCAATAGGAATGAGCTATCTGCCGAGAGTCTTGAGCTTTGGTCTGACCCTGTCTTCTTCGTCCACATAGTCTTCCTAAGCCACAATCCGCTTGCCGTGGCCACGAGTCCGACCCCCGGCATGAGAATTCCAGAGATCCCCTCTTCCGATGGAGTCGAGACGGACCACAGCAAGCCTAACGCTGCACAAGCCCCTATGGCGGTGCGCTGAAGTCCCGTCTGAAATGACGCCCGCCAATGCTTCAAGGGAGCGGCAGCGATCAATCCGCTGAGCGCACCCAAACATGCGCCCATCAATACATCGGTTGGAAAGTGCGATCCACGAAGTACACGGCTGAGGGTCACGAAGACCGCAATACCGATACAGAGTGGGGCAAGAGCAGGAAACCGTTTCGCCAACACGGTCGCCACAGCAAAACTGGCCCCGGTATGCCCGGATGGAAATGAGTCAAACCCTGACGTCCACGTTGGATCAATGTGCCACTCGCCCGAATGGGTAAACTTGGGGCGAGGCCTCCCGATCAGATGCTTGAGCCCGATGACGACCACCGTCACCAGTCCGTGCGCAATCAGGGTTTGGACGCCGGCTTTTGTAAAGGCCAACCGCGTCCAGATCCTCCCCACAAGGAGTAAGGCGATACTCAACCAGACGAGATGCGTTCCTTCACCGATCCAATTTCCTACATCACTGGTGAAGGCCATCCATGGGATTGTCAGTTTCTGCCAGGGCACATGCACCGTCACGGACCGCACGTACCCGACTATGGGAAGGTCGAATTGAGAGACTCCAAGGACAGCAAGAGCCAGTGCGGCGCCGGAACAGCAGACCGACGTCATGCCCAATACCGCACGTACCCCTCTTCGCTCCGTTCTCAGACCGATCGAGCCTCGATCAGGAACGAACGCCGTTGATTCATCGTGCGTGCTCACCGAAACTCGTCAGTAGACCGTGGGAAAACCATATCGGCGCACGCACCGTCGACGCCGACGAACGATCTCGGATTGAGCTGGGATACTCAAGAATTCACCCGTACGGTCGTTCGACTGCCGACTAGGGAATCCAGTCGGCTAGAAAGACATTAAATTCGCCTCGTTCTTTGGCATGGCGATCCGACACCCAGACCAAATGTTTGCCGTCCGGGGAAAACATGGGAAAGCTGTTGAAGTGCCCCTCGAAAGTCAGCCGTTCAGATCCTGTCCCATCGTCATTGACCAGGTACAGATGAAAACTCGGACGCCCTCCGTCACCCGGGGTCTCCACATTGGAGGAGAAAATGATCCGCTTTCCGTCAGGATGGAAAAAGGGGGAAAAATTCGAGGCCCTATTCGATGTCACTTGCGTCTTTCCTGACCCATCGGCGTTCATGACGAAGATCTCAAGTTGTCCGGGTTCGACCAGATGCTGCTTCAACAAATCTTGGTACTTGGCGATTTCAGCCGGATCCGTCGGATGCGCGGCCCGATACACGATCCGTGTGCTGTCGGGCGAAAAAAATGCGCCGCCGTCGTAGCCCACTTCGTCGGTCAACCGCCGGACTCCCTTGCCGTCGATATTCATTGCGTAGAGATCGAGGTCCCCGTCCCGTACCGAGGTCCACACAATGGTCTTGCCGTCAGGTGAAATGGTGCCTTCGGCGTCATAGCCCGGTGTGGAAGTCAGCCGTTGCATTTGCTGGCCGTCGACACGAACAGAATAGAGGTCATAATCGTCGAGCGCCCAGCGATAGGCGCCGTCCCGCTTCGGCTTCGGAGGGCAATCGGACCCCACGGCATGCGTCGAGGCATAGAGTACGCGGCGATCTCCAGGGAAGAAATATCCGCAGGTCGTTGCCCCTCTTCCTGTACTCACCATCCGGACGTGATCGCCGTTCAAGTCCATGACAAACATCTGGTAACAATCCAATCCGGTATCGGCCGGTTTTTGCGCCGAATGTATCGGCTTGCGGGTCCAGTCGTTGGTCGATTGGAAAATGAGCTTGTCGCCCTCGAATGAAAAATACGCCTCGGCATTCTGGCGACCGAAGGTCAATTGACGAATGTTGCCGAGATGCCGTTCGACGGATCCTGAAGCCGCTTTCACGGATTCCTTGGGTTGATCCCCGGCCCATCCCACTGCGGGCAGACACAGCGTCAGACAAAGACCCCATACATATCGTTTCACATGCCTACCGAACCGCATCAATCCGTACCTCCTTCATCTCCGGCTCACCTTGCCATAGACCGCGCTTGACAACGGCACCGTTCTTAAAGACGACGTAGCTGTGCCACCCATAGTAAAAGAGATACCGCGACACTTTTTCAAGCGCGCCGGAGCCGACACCGTAGAGCACGGTGATCACGCGTCCCGGCGCATCGGCACGACGACAGGTAAAAAGCACCGCCATCTCCTGCCCGTCATATTCTTCGCCGGCGACGGTAAATCCTTCTTGTGCTAATCGGACAACATCGCCGCAGGACTCCTTCACGAGACGCGAGACGGCCTGTTCTCGCTCCGCCCCTGCCAATACGAGCACCGAGCTATTCGGCGCGAGCGCAGGGTCTTCGACGGACGACACCCGTGTCTTTTCAGAATCCGACAGGCGGGCTTCCTGACCGACAATCCGCGCCATAATTCGCTGCAACGGCGAGTCCGGATCGTCAAATGCGCGGACAACCGTTCGTGCCTGGTCCGTCACATACCCGTTCAACATCGGCGTCAATTGCTGACGCGTAATCCGGCGAAAGACCATCAAATCGGGATCGAGCCGGACCATCACGGGCTGACTCGAGACGCTCACATCGGCTGAACTTTCAGCCGAGGCATCAACCGTCACCCATGTCGTCTCTTCTCCGTCTGTGGTGACAATCGTGACGGGGACCGGCATCCGAAACCGTTGGCCGTCTTGGCGAACACGGATCGTCGTCTTCCAGGCCGATCGACCATCGTTGCCCTGTACGAGACGGGCATGGGCGGCCGTTAGCGATAATGACGGGGCACCTCCCCGTTCGACCCATTGCTCAAAAAACCACCGAAGGTCGCGCCCGCTTTCCCGTGAAAATACCGCTTCGATGTTCCCCCAATCGGCCGGCCGATTCCGATACTGACCGACAAAGACTTTCAACGCGTTCCAGAATGCGTCATCCCCGATTTCGCGACGTAACTGATGAAAGACAAAGGCGCCCTTTTGATATCCGATCGCATTATCCCGTTGATCGCGTTTCGAGTAAAAGCGGGCCACCGGATAATCCTGCTCCGGTTCGACATACACACTATAGCCCTGCAACATCATTCGTCGCTGCTCGAATGCCTGCTGATCGTCATGGGTTAATTCATGCCAATAATAATTCGTCAGATAGGTCGTCAGCCCTTCGACCCAATTCCCCTGACCGGCGCGATTAAACACGGAGTTGCCGATCCAGGAATGGACGATTTCGTGCCCCAGCGCATAGGGCTGTACATAATGTCTCTGGATACTGCCGCTCCCCAACAAGGTAAACGACGGCATCCCAAGCCCGCTGGCAAAGAAGTTTTCCACGACCGAGAACCGCTCGAACGGAAACGTACCTAAAATCGGAATATACGCGTCCAGGTACTTCTCCGTGGCGTCAAGATACTCGTCCGCCAATTCGGCATGCTCAGGGAAGAAATACGTGGATAGCTCGATCGATTGCCCCCCGCGACTTGTCCACGTTCGTGAGACGGTGACAAATTGGTTGGCGACCAGCGTCAAGGCTTCGGTTCGTTCAGGAACCGCCCACCGTGTCGAGACTCGCCCTCCGTTCACCCTGTGCTCTTCTTGTCTCCCCTGTGTCACGACGGTCCACGTGTCGGGAACGGCTATCGTGAGACGGTAGGTGCTGAAGGACCCGTCGATGTCCGGATACCACTGGCTCTCGGCACTCAAATACACCCCTTCCGGCCCGATATGTCCGGCGGTTTCACTGGGGGTGACGAATCGGAGGTGGCGCGGCTCTCTCGGCGGATCGTCGATGATCCCACGATACGCCCACGCCAACGTCACGTGCCGATCATGGGGCTGTGGCAGCGTCACGACGACGCGTTGACTCGATGGGTCGGAAGTCCGGTCCGTCGTAAAGGTCAACGGAACCGTTGAAACACGCTCGTGATCTTGTTCCTCTCGCCCCGTCAGTGTAACGGACTCTACCCGCAACGTCGGTGCGATCGATAGGGTGACGGTCGGTGCCTTGACCGGCACCTCGACGGTGACGTGATCACGCCCGATCAACTCATGGGTGTCGGGAATCAGCGCAACGTCGAGGTCATGGGCGAGAATGGTTGAGTGTTCTTGGCCTGAAGACGCAGCAAGACCAAGTCCCGCCGGGGTACCGGCCCAAAGGAGTAGAACGATGATTGAACGAAACACATATGGCCCGATACACATCCGGGAACTATTAACATTCGCGGCACACAAGTACAAGCTGGATAGCGGTTAAAAATCGTTCGAGATCGATCGGCTTCACTAAGACCTCTTGCGGCCCCAACGCCCATGCTTCTTCGAGCAACTCTTCGTTATGACTCCCGGTCATGAGGATAATACCGCCCTGGTACTCCTTCTCCCTCAGCAAGCGCAAGACCTCCACGCCGGACATGCCCGGCATGACCAAATCCAGCAACACCACATCGGGCGGATCGTCATCGACGATATTCAGCGCGTCGATACCATCCTTCGCGCCCACGGCACGATACCCCCGTAAGCGTAAAAACTGGACGAGGAGATCACAAACAAGATCGTCGTCGTCGACGATCAAGACCGACTCGTTCATCTCCTGAACAGCCGAACGTTCGAACGGTGGAACAGGGTCCGGATCCGAATGAACCGGAAGGACCGCAATGCGGTGCACCGCTTCAACCAGAATATCCAGAGACAACCCCTTGCGGATAAAGTCGGTGACACGCAATCCTCTCGCTTGGTTTTCCTGAACTTCCGTTGCACCACCGCCGAGCACGATCACGGGGGCATGCGGATCGATGGCGCGAATTTCTTTCAGCAGGGTCAATCCATCCATCCCCGGCATCCGCAGGTCCAAGATTGTAATGCGAGGGGTCTCTTTACGAAACAGCCTGAGCCCTTCCGCTCCGCTCGTCGCCGACATCACCGTGTAGCCGTGACGCGTAAATACGTTCTGCAGAAGGTCACAGTTCATCTGATCGTCATCGACTATCAAAATCTTAATCATCGCCCTGCTTCCTTCTTAACCCGCATGATTCATCAACTCTTCTTCGACAAACGCGCACATGCCGCGACAGCATCTACCGTCATGACGATGCGAGTGAGATTCATTCAGCCCCAATGTATTGCGGTGTATCTAGGGGAAAAGGATAGCACGAGGTCCACAAAACAAGAAGAAGATTGAGGAGTTACGTGTCGGCCGGTGGTTGGCCGAACAAGGCCGCCACAAAAGCCTCGGGATTGAAATCTTGGAGGTCTTCGGCACCCTCCCCGACACCGACAAGGCGAACGGGAATATTGAATTCTTCGGCAATGGCCACGACGATACCACCGCGCGCCGTCCCGTCTAATTTCGTCAACGCCAATCCGGTGACTCCGACGGCCTCGTGAAATTGACGGGCTTGGGCCAAGGCATTTTGCCCGACAGTGGCATCCAGCACCAGCAGCACCTCATGGGGCGCATCCGGCAATTCACGGCTGATGACCCGCTTCACCTTCCGCAATTCGTCCATCAAATTCGACTTCGTGTGGAGACGGCCGGCCGTATCGATCAATATCACATCGACTCCTCGAGCCTTCCCCGCCGCAATTCCGTCGAACGCCACCGATGCCGGATCGGCCCCGTGACGCTGGCGAACGATATCGACTCCCAAGCGATCCGCCCAGACCTGCAACTGTTCGATGGCCGCAGCCCGAAACGTATCGCCGGCGACCAACAGAGGGCGCCGTCCGGCCTGTATCAACCGCTGGGCGACCTTCGCAATGGTCGTGGTTTTCCCCACACCGTTGACCCCGACGACCAACACCACGAACGGTTTCGGCCCTTGGTCGATCAGGTGAAGGAGCGACGGACCGGACGCCTTGTTCAGCATCTCGTAGACGGAACGGCTCAACACATGCTGAACGGCCTCCGATGTCGACATATCCGTCTCGCGCGTGGGATGATTGATGTGTTGCATCAGTCGATCCACAACGCGGCCGCCAAGGTCGGCGCCAAGCAACGCCGCCTCCAAGTCTTCCAGTACGGCAGGGTCCGGTGCCTGCCCAAGAAGTCGGTCGAGCGATTGGCGTACCGCATGCCGGGTCTTGCCCAGACTATCGTTCAACCGCTGAAACCATCCCATACCTCAGCCTCTCCTCTTCTTCGATTCGGTGGGGCGAACGATCAGTCGCGGAGCAGGACCGATGGCCTTCAACACGGCTCGCTCACGCCGACGCATACGCACCGCCTCTGCGGGGCTTCGTTCGTGATCATATCCGCACAAATGGAGCACCCCATGCACCAGCAACACGGCGATTTCATCGCTGAGCGATCTCCCGGCTTCACGCGCTTGGCGAGCCGCCGTCGGGACTGAAATGACCACATCGCCTAACAGCGTCGGACAGGGGTTCGGCGATTCCCTCATGGGAAACGCCAAGACATCGGTCGTTCGGTCCTTCCGGCGATAGAGCCGATTCAAGCGACGCATGCGGCCGTCTCCGACTAATTCCAGACTCAGTTCGGCCTGCGACTCTCCTATGGCCTCCAATATCGACTCGGCCGCGCGGACCAGAGGCGCTTGTCTTGCAGCGATTCGTTTCAGGCGGACACGCAGATAGACGCTCATCAGTGAGGTTGGCCCGAGGAATCCCGTGGAAACACACCGGATGAAACCGACTTGCGACGTCCGGCCGGGAATGAAGAAGATGCTCGTCCGTGGCCCGGTTCGGAATCGTCTCCGTTCGATGGCTGATACCGATCGTAGGCCTTGATGATATCCTGAACCAGCCGGTGACGAACCACGTCTGTGTCGTCAAAATACGCAAAGGCGATGCCATCGATCCCGCGAAGGACCTCCTTGACTTCGATAAGGCCGGATACCCGATCGCTCGGCAAATCCACCTGCGTAATATCCCCGGTCACGACGACTTTCGAGTTGAACCCTAACCTTGTCAGGAACATTTTCATCTGTTCGGCCGTCGCATTCTGTGCTTCATCCAGAATCACGAACGAATCGTTCAACGTACGCCCACGCATAAACGCAAGAGGCGCAATCTCGATATCCCCTCGTTCAATCAGACGATTCGCCCGTTCCATGTCCATCATATCGAACAACGCGTCATACAGCGGTCGCAGGTAGGGATTCACCTTTTCATAAATATCTCCCGGCAGGAAACCAAGTTTCTCTCCTGCCTCGACCGCAGGCCGCGCCAGAATAATTCGACTGACGTCTTTTCTCATCAAGGCGCTGACGGCCATCGCCATGGCAAGATAGGTCTTCCCGGTTCCGGCAGGCCCGATGGCGATGACGATGTCGTGTGTCTCGATCGCCTCGATATAGGATTTTTGAGCGGGGGATTTGGGAGCGACGAATCGCTTTTTCGTCACGACGGCCGCCTGGCTGCCCAGCGCGTCTTTGAGCGGCGCCTCGGGAACATGTCTCAACGCATTCAGTGCATGCGTGACATCTTCTGCTTGGAGGGTCATGCCTTCGTCGGTCAGAGAGGCAAGCTCGATGAGGATACGCTCCGCCTGACGGACGGCGTCGGGGAGACCGTCCAGAGTCACTTCTTCTCCACGCGCCGACAGCCGCACACCCAATTCATGCTCGATCAGCTTGAGATGCCGATCATGGTGTCCGAACAGGACGGCGGTATTGGTTCCTTCTCGCAGTTTGAGTTTACGCACGCGAACGCTCTATGGCGTAGCTGTTTCTCTTGCCGTGTAATGCCGGCATTGTAACAAAGCCGTAAGAGGAAACCAACCGAGCCCCTCTCCATAGGAGGAACGACTGCGTGTATTCGAGGGGATTTTCGTACACCGACCCTTCAATCATTCATGATTGCGAAGCCGGTTTCGAAAGCGCGAGTTCGAATTCTTGCGAAGCAAATCCGCCTTTGGGATCTTTCGCGACGATCCGGACGACATAGCGTCCCTTGGTTTCCGGCGACGGAACCCAGTTGATCTGCCCGGTCTGCGCGTCGATGGTCATGCCGGGAGGAGCCGACTCAAGAGCATAGGTGAGGGCATCGCCGTCCGGATCGGTGGCCTGAACGTGATACGCATATCGGCCGCCCGTCGGAGCGGCCGGAGGTTGAGACACAATCGTCGGCATGGAGTTCGACAAGGTGAGTCGCCCCGTGGCGACGGTAGGATCAGCGGCTATGCCGTCACTCGCAATGACCTCGACTTGGATAATATCCTCTGCCGTGATCCGCGACAGATCCAACCGATTCGATTCTCCCTCCGTCAGCACCTCTTCGTTCTTCTTCCAGCGGTACACGAGTGAAATCTCATCGTGATCGGGATCCGTCGCTTCGACATCGGCGACAAGTTGGCTCCCCTGTGCCTGACGATCGAAAGAGATCAGGACTCGCGAGATAATGGGCGGCGTATTGCCCACAAGGACAGGAAGAGCGGCAAAGGGCTCTCCTTCGACTTTTCCATCAAACGGGCGAACCTCAACACCGACCCGATCGCCCTGTTTCAGCAATTCGGGTGGGAGAGATTGATTCGTCTCACCGGTCACGATTTCCCCGTTGATCGACCACCGATAGCGAAACATGATGTTGTCCAGGTCGAGATCCTGCGCATCGGCCTGGACGGTCAATGGGCCGGAGAGGGTTGCGGGGTTGGGAACAATGACCGCTGCCTTGACCACCGGAGGACGATTACCGCTTCCGGCGGAAGGCCTGACCGGTTCGCTGTTTTCACCTGACGTACAACCTGCCATCATGGCAAGTACTAGCGCCAGAGCCGTCACGACCGTCCTTCCCGATCGGGGGCAGGGCATGTGATCGCCTTGCCCCCTCTTATTCTCCACGTTCAGAGCAGTCGACATCATGCATCAGTCTCGATTACTCATCCACGAAATGTACTGGCTCCATATCGATGAGATCGGTTTCGGAGAAACCTTATTCACCGTTGAATTGCTGGACTGATAGAAGCCCGACATACCGGAGGGTTGACTCCCGATTTGAATGGCGACGGATGACGCCAGTCCTTGACCGAGACCCACCCGGCGTTTCGCCGTGCCATCCGCATTCGTTCCCATAATGGGATCGGTATGCCCTGCCCCTGTCAAGTAGTATACCGAATAGAGGTAGCTATCACCTGCCGCCACACACACATCCGTACTGGGAACAAACGTGGGGAAGAATAATGCCCCGCCGATCAATGTGGGATTGACCAGCGACCGTTCTCCACCAAGACCGGAACTACTGGACCCCGACTCTAATTCAATGACCCATCCGTCTTTGGCAGTGATCGCAGCCTGGAGTCCTGAATATGTCGTGGCCCCGGACACATTCTGCACCTGGTCGCCGGATGTGCATGAGATACAGACCACCGCATTTGACACATCGACCAAGTCTTCGTTCGTACAGTTGACCACATCGGTCTGCACACACCCGCCGGAACGTAACACGGAATCTTTGACACCGACTAGGTACTGTGCACGTAGGTCTCGCTTGTCTCCCATGTTGAAGAATCGACCCGTTCCGAAAAACACCCATGTATTTCCTGAATTATCCAATGTGATCGTCGACCCTGCCGTCACAGGCCCGAGATATTTCGTGGTCCCCTTCGTGGTCACCCGCATCACCATCTCGGTTGGAACCCGATTGCCGCTTGCATCAACTCCCCATGTGTCAGTCGCACAGGGGTCCGATGAGCAAGTGCCCATGGTCAGACGATACATTTTCCCCCACCAATACCCGACACTGCCGGCGCTTGGATCGATCGTCCGACCTGTGTACACCGCATCGGACCGAAAATCGAGGTCACGGTCGAAAGTGACCGGGTCACCCATGAACCCTCCATAGGTTTCCGACCCGACAGGCAAAACTCGTGTTTCCGGCGTCGTACCCGGTTCCACAATTTGAAAAGCCAGCAAATTGGCTCCGCCGAATGTTCCTGACGCCGCCCGACCGTCATATCCATGATGGCCGGACCCGGCGACCACCATGTACTTGGCATTCGAATGGTCGCTTTTTGCATCTCCCGATGGGCTCATGCGAACAACGGCGGGATAGCTGGTCGTCAACCCAAGCTTGTTCGACGTATAGGCGGTCAGTACTTTCGGAGTCTCCTCCGGGTCCGTAATATCCAGCACGATGTATCCGCTCAAGAATTCACGCGTATCGTCGGTATCCGTCGTATCGCCGTCTCTGTTAAAATCGGCAACCACCGTCAAGGTCGGTCCGCCGTTGTTATCACTGGATTTGGCCGTACAGGCTTTACAGCTGCCTCCATACCGAAGACCCAGTATCAGGACGGTTCCCCACCCCCCAGGATGTTTGCACCCGGCATTTGTCGGGGTTGTCCCGCCGCCGCAGGCAGATTCCTCGGTAAAGATATTTACTTCGGTGACTTTTGGCTTCAAGTCGACATAGGACACATGGGTATAACCCTTTTCCGCCAGCCATCGGATTTGTGGCAAGAGATAGTAGGGAATGAAGCCCCAGAGTTCCTCCCCCAATTCCGGCATGGAACTATCATCGGCTGTTTCCCCGGTCGTGTAGTAGCCATGTTCTTTCACACTGGTCGTACCGGGGTCATCTCCGCGGTGGAAATACCCCGCATTGAAAGCATGGAGCATCCCATCGTTGGCTCCGACATAGGCCGTCATCCTGCGGTTTTTCCAACGCTGTGCGAACCCCCGATAGCCTTGGTCTCCATAGAGAATATCGAACCGTTCGCGAGGTGGACCCACGATCGTCGGGGTCGAGTTGATGACATCCCCAAGGCGCCACACTTTCGGATTTCCGTTGACTGACTTCATTCTATTCCGCATGCCCGTGACTTGGTTTCCATGCATGAAATTGATGATGTTCGTTGACGTAAAGGTACCCGTAGCCGTCGCACGCAGATAGGGCGCCAACAACGCCGGCGTGGATCCTGTCGTATTAAAGGATATTTGCTCGCCACTATCCACGCGCCCATCATTATCCACGTCCACCCAGGTAAAGAGGTTCCTGGGTTTCGCCCCGATATCCCTCAATGCCAATTGCTTCCCTGCTTCCCACACCGCGTTCATGTTGCGAATATCGACACCATCCGTATCGCAGTCGGGCGTGGTGCTACTGTCATCCTTCTTCCCATTCCCGTTTGTGTCCGGATAGCGGATGAACTTGGCATTGAGGTCGCTGTCCACACAGTTTTCGATGATGGGATCCTCTGTGTAGACAAGACGGTGATCGCCGTTATCCTCCCGCAGATTCCCGAATGAGTCTACCCACAAACCCTGGACATAGCCTGTCCAGGTAATCATGTCGTTGCCTTCAAACTCTTGGGGATAGAAGTAGGCTTGGTAAATCGTCCCGTCACCCGTTGCCGATGACGCAAGCACGGAAATGGCGGTACCGGAGGCCGACCGCTTCATAATATCGGCGATGGCCTTATTCACCGTTTTCTCAAGGTCCCCTCCCTCTTCCGCACTGAAATAGGTGTCGGGGATACAATCGGGATCGCCGCTATAGGTATCCGTGACCGGATCGTACCCTACTTGATCCCACTCCGGATTGCTGGTGCTTGTCCCGCTTCCGAGAGGAGAACCGACTGGAAAGGTACAGGTTTGGGTGCCGGTTTCGTCGAGGACATTATCTTTGTTCCGATCGTCAAATCCTCCCCACTTCGCCGCGGAGGCTAAGACTTCCGCTCCTGCCGCGCCGCCCATCGCATTGACCGCGTAGAACGTTACATTTTGGACTCCCGGCACATTACTTTGGTTTCTGATGTCATGTGTTCGCCCGTAGTAGGCCACATCATCCAGCTGCGTGGAGCTTAAGCCGATGTTTGAGACACCGTTACTCATTAAATTGCCGAACGGCTGCGTATTCGGATTGCCTCCGTCCGCCTCTGGGATCCCCGGACTGATCATGAGGATGAAGCTCTTGCAACAGGGAACCAGTTGACCCGTCAACGGCGACTTACAATTTCCGGTGGCCGAGTCTTTGTCACAGACCCAAAAGGGATCGTACCGTGCACCGGTCGTGGCAACGAAATCTGCCGGACTGTTCGAATAACAGGCTCCCTGCTCATTGCGATATAAACAAAGCCCTTCGTACGTCGCTTCAGCAAGAGGGGCATAGGGTTTGACAAGTGCGTTCCGAATACCCGTGATGGTCGAGGCATTGAAGTCCTCGTCGAACCGAAACTGAACGTATCCCCCCACTCCTCCAGCGTTATCGGCAAAGAGCACGGCGGGGCGGAACAAATCCTTGCGCATCTTCTGCAGCAACCCCAATGATCGATCCCGCTTATAGCACGCCCGCGCGCCGGCGTAATAATCATCTCCGATATTGCAGTTTTGGTCCGTGAGCGCAGTCGACGTCGTCACCAAGGGACCTTTCCCAGGGCTATCGGGTTCGGTATCTAGATTGACTGAGAGCTTAACTTGCTGTGGGGAAGACGGTCCGGTTCCATCAAAGGGATCAATCGTATTGTTCGTATTAAGGTACAATGTCCCGGCACTCGTTCCTCCCGCCAGGCCGAAGAATCGTCCCGGGCCTGGAGTGGCCACCGCCGCTCCCGCTATGTCGGCTGTCAACGATCCGTCGGTTGGAACTCTCCCCGTATAGCCCCCTTGGATCAATTGCGGCGGCGTACTGGTGTCGTATTGATCGACCTCAGGAACCCATTTCACATAGGCCCAACAGGACTTGTTGGTTGAACTGCAATCGTTCGTTGATCCATTCTCACCGGTCTTCCCTTCCGTACCCATCGTGTTTGCCGTACCATCGGTATTGGATTGCGCGTTCAGTGTCTTCCCTCCGATCAGCGCTTGCATCGTCACTTCTTTCTTGCGCATACCTAACCAGTTCAAGAAGTTCCCATCCCAATAGGTGGTGGCGCATTGGACGGAGACGGAGGGGTCGCCGCTCCCATCCACCTTCTTCGATCCATATTCGAAATGCGGACTCCCGGCGGTATAACAGCGATAGGGGTCAAAGATGCCGTAATATTCTTTACTGGGATTGAAGACGTCACTTGGGGCGCTGGTTGTTGCACTGTTGACTGTGGCGCCATTATCGCTTGAAGACACCAGCGCCCGTCCGGAGTCGGCTAAGTTGACATTGGAGGCATACCGAACTTGCCCGGAACTCACTGTGACCGTCCCGTTTTTTGCGGAGATCGGATAGGAGCCGTAGGCGGCGGGAAGTTGGGCATTCCCTAAGTCGACAATGAAGAGGATATTCGTCGGACCGGTCTTATTCAGAAACATGGGGTAATTGGTATAGTCGGACATATTGATGGCAGACCATCCCGTCACCGGAATACCCAGACAGAAAAGCAGGCCGATGTGCCATACTACCAACTTCATCATTCCCCGAGCCACGATGTTGTCTTGCTTCTTCATTGGTACGTCCCCCCGTGTTGCACTGACGGCAGGTTCACAAGAATTGCATACGGCCATGACATGCTCCTGCACATTTCTCTTTTTACTCTTCACGCTCTCTCAGTGTTACAGTTGCTTTTGGCACCCATCACCTGACAGGGAACAGGCATAAATCGCAGAGATTTTGCTCTCTCCCCCCGTAGCCGTGTCCGTTGCCACACAAGAAATACGAAAATATGCATCGACGCCGCCTGACCCGGCACCGACACCGGTTCCTTCGTAACCAGAAAACTGCTGCTGTCCCGTTCCTGCTCTCATTTTCACATAGAGCCGGTCGATGTCTCCGCGCACGGTATAGGGGCCCACCGTGATTTGAAGATTCGGCGCGCTACTCGGTATATCAGTGGAGTTTTCCGGATTGCCGATTAATTCGCCCTCCAATATCGATTTGTTGGTGGACGGCACAGGTCCGGGAGGTGACGTGCTGCTCAGCAACGTAGCGGGCAACTGGCTGGCATTTTCAGGGAGGAAGGCTTGCTGAATGATATTTGCTCCGGTCCCCAAACATGATTCCGCCGCTTGAGCGGATGCCTCCATCGTGCGCTGCAGACCGGCCATCTTGTTTTCCATCCCCGTGACGGTCATCGCTGCGATACCCAGTACGGTCAAAATCATCATCAGCATCACAACGGTGAGCAGCGCCACCCCCCGTTCATCGGATATCAGAGGCTGTTGCCCCCCTTCCACCATTGTCCCGCGTCTACAATCCGACATTGCGTGTCTCCACGGTTTTTCGCAGAACTCGGCGACGGTGGTTAGGATCCGCCGGTACGGTATGATCAGGTGTGACTTGCATGGTACCGGAGCCGACCACGGCGGTCGTGACATCTCCGAATCCATGATCTTCTTTGGACTGTCTGGCCACCAATGCAATCTGCACCAATTGAATTTTGTCCGGTGTTCGTAATCCTACCGCCCAAGATCCATCGCTCAAAAAATCGTTCTGGTCGAATTTGCCGTTAAAAGGAATTTGATCATCGATGATCCCATCTGGAATTCCGCTGTTGATCGTCGCCACACACCCGTCACAGGCATAGGCAAGCTGCAGGTCTTCAATACCTTCTGCAATCGGGGCTTCTGCGTTAGGCCCTGCTGTCATACCGGCTACCCCCCTCGTCAGACAGGGTGTTTTGCCGAGACATAGACCACCCGGATCCGGTGCTGACACAACCTGATAGCGGATGCACTGCAACAAATAGATGGGATCTTCCTGTTGAAACCACAGCGGCGGGGGGATCGAGACATTAATCGTTTGAGCTGACGCATCGAATCCCGTCACTTTGGCCGTCGCGGAACCGCCGATTGAAATATAGGAACCGACCGTCAGGCCGGATTTCTCCATATCTTTCACGGCTCCATCTCCTCCTGTTTGCAGTAACAGCTGGGTGATGCCTGTCGATGCGGTCTTTGCCCGGAGCGTCCAACGATTATCGCCCGATGACCTGGTGGTGGGAATCAAAAGCTGAATGGAGTCCGGCCCGCTATCGACACCGCCTGAATTTTGATCGGCAGGGACAATGGCGCTTGTACAATTACCGATGGCGACACCTGGGGAACCGAATCCGGCTAATTTTACGTCGCGGCTGAGCAGTTCCATCGCCATTCGGACATTCTGCTGCATATCCACGACTTGCTCGTTGGCTCGATAGGCTTTTTGTGACATGGTCAATGTGGAAAAGGCCGCGGCCACAACGAGGCTGCCGACCGCCAGTCCGATCATCAGCTCAACCAATGTGACCCCTGACTGATTCGGGCTTATTCGTTTCGCTGGCAAGAACTGCCCCATATCCATCCCTACTCCCAACTTTTATTCAGCAGACATCACCCGGGTCAGCGTGATTGACCGGTTTCTCTTGATGCTTGACCCACTCTTCACTGATCCCGCCCAGGTGAGTGTCACAGTAACCGTTCGCTGCCCCAGCACGACGGGTTCGATCACATTGGACACCGCCACGGTTCCACGGATATTCTCAAACGGCGTACTGTCGACCAGACTGTCCCACAAGAGACAATCGCCTCTTGCCTGAAGCTGTAATGCGGCATCAATCGTGTTGCACGTTCCCGTATTCTGCGTGTCGATACCGTCATACGCGACCACATTCCGCCTATTAAATTGAATGCGCTCAAACATGTCCGACGCCAGTGTGACCGTGGCCGTCAGCTCTTTCGCATCGATGTTCTTCACTAAGGCCATTCCCTGCATGGCCGCCATCCCAAGCAGGCCTACCGCTAAGACCCCCGACGCAATCATGCCTTCGATCAAGGAGAATCCCTGTTCACTCTCTACGCCGCGCGTATCCCCTTGTCTCCTCGTTCCAACCATGAATTCGTTCCTCCGCATCATTTAAGGACAGGGGGTACTATCGGCAGCTGTTGTTGCCCAATTCACTTTGCCCACAGGGGTGATCACGACCGAGTATTGTAACTTTTGCGGATTGCACACCCCAATCTTGACCGTTTGTGTTCCATCACTCGTACGCATCCCCATCGAAGAAAAACTCACGACCCTCGAGCTTTCCCTCATCACAATCCCTTTGGACAACATCGCTTCGCTCTCAACGGGTATGCTACCGGAGGCTGTGACCGCAGTAATCTTGACGACGTCTCCGACATTTTTCAGCGTGACATTGACGCTTCTATTTCGACTCATGGCATTCATACGAGCCAAGGTCAGTTGGCTCGCCACCTCCGACGTGGCGTGACGAAGCTTATTTCTTGCTTGCCATTCCAGAAAATTCGGCACGGCTAAGGTCGTCGCAATCCCAATAATGACGCAGGTCACCATCACTTCGACAAGCGTAAATCCGGCTTCTCCCTGTGCCCCAGATTGTGTTCTCACCGCCGACGTCCCCTCTCTGCACAAAATGAGTCCTTGCTCCCCTGTGACAAGTAACGCAAAGGGCATGCCCCTATTGAGCACATGGCGCGCTCACGTAACACCTTGATTTCCTGATACTTAGCAGGGCCATGATTTGCGACCAAGGGGGATTACGACAATTTATGAGCCTGAAGGTACAAATTCTGTCTCAGGGAGCTATGAGCGTGAGGTTCTGCATCCATCTCAATGGGCTTCGAGATGTGTGATGTGACATCTCCGGCAATTCCATATGATCAGATGACCAATTGTCTTGAATGAGGAAGGATCGTGACGATTGTGAAGAGGCGTTGTGATCACAACGCCTCTTCACGCTCATGAACAAGTACAGCTCTTAGCAACCGCTACAAGGGCCGGGGTCCGTACTGGTAGTGGTATTCGTATCATTTGATGTCCCGGGATCGCCGCCCCCAGAGTCGCCGGTCCCACCGCCGCCGTCACCCCCACTGGCCACGACAACGACTCCCGGGTTCCCCGGTGCTTTTGAATGCACCTTGGCGGCATCATTGGCTTTGGTCAAGCCTTTCACTGAGCAATGTGGATCACACACCGCCGTTGCACTCGATGTGCCGACCGTTACGAACGACAACGCGAATACCGCTGCGGTCGCAAGAATCAGACGACTTTTCATCCCGTTTCCTCCTTTGACATCTTCAGGCCATCCATGCAGCCGGAAGATTTTTGGTTGACCTCAGACGCCCTATTGCTTCTGTATTCCACAAGCGTCTGTGCCTTATGGGCAGAGCAGAAGTCATGCCGGAGGAGGCCCGCCATAATTCATACGGTTATGAAGAACGTTCTACCAGTACCGCCCATCTTGGCTACATTTTGTGGGCACAAAGACAAATTTTCGGCTACAGCTTTTCTGCAAGCTGTACCCTCATATATTGCACACCCCGCGAAAGTAGGGGCTGTGTTCATCGCACTCTGATTGGATTGGCATGGATCCTGTTTCGGCAATTCTCCTGGCATGTTCGGTATAGGAACCATAGAGGACCTGGTTCAATCTCGACACCAATCGCGGCACAGGCGACGACAAGGATTCATGCTGAGTAGGGTCTAGGATCGAGGGATGAGATGAGACGGTTCTTGGACCATTAACTAGATCCGTCATTTTCCGTAGGCTGTGGCGCCTCACAGCTGGTACCTATTTCACCTTCACTGAAGCGGTCTGGCTCTGAAGGCCAGGCAGCCATGGTTTCCTGCGAAGTCGGATGGAGCACCTTAAAGTGGGAAGACCAGCAAATTTCCCCTATTGATTGAAATGCCACAGCACAAAGAACCATAGGGCCGTCTGCGGAGCCCAAAGTTAGAGAAAATCCCCTTGCCTATTTCTTGGCGACGGCTCTGACCTGTCGGTAGGTGGTGATACCCTGCAGAACTTTCTGAATGCCGTTTTGAAGAAGTGTGTTCATCCCCTCGCGCATCGCAACATTAAGGATTTCCGCTGGTCGAGCTTTTGACTGGATCAGCCCCTTGACCTGCTCCGATCCGATCAACAGTTCCTGTATGGCCACTCGTCCTTTGAATCCGCTCCGATTACACGCATCACAGCCTTGGCCTCGATACAATGTGCAATCGGCGACATCCGGCACGTTCAGGCTCTCCCAATACGACACGCCGTAATCACGGACAAGCTCCTCATATTCTTGCCTCGTTGGGCGGTAGGGTTCCCGACAATGGGGGCAGAGGCGCTTGCATAGACGCATAGCCAACACGCCCAGCATCGTATCGGCAAAGTTAAACGCGTCACACCCCATATCGAGCAACCGTGTGACCGTCTCCACCGCACTATTGGTATGCAAGGTGCTCAAGACAAGGTGCCCCGTGAGCGAGGCTTCTATGGCCGTATCCGCCGTCTCCTTATCCCGCATTTCGCCGATCATGATGACATCCGGATCTGCGCGGAGAAAGGCACGCATCGCTGCGGCGAACGTAAAGCCGATCTTGGGATGTACTTGCACTTGCCGTAATCCTTCTTGCGTGATCTCTATCGGATCCTCTGCCGTCCAAATCTTCCGTTCCTCCGTATTGATATGTCGTAAGATCGCGTGGAGCGTGGTGGTTTTTCCCGAACCCGTCGGCCCCACACAGAGGAACAGGCCGTACGGATGCTCGGCAAGGTTCTTCACGCCCTGGAGCACCTCAGGAGAAAACTCCATCGCGTCCAGCGGCATGATTTCTTTCGGTGTCAGAAGACGCAGCACGATATCTTCATTGCCCCCTGATGTGGGGAGCGTCGCCACTCGTAATTCGAGTTCCTGTTCCCTCCCCAAGTCGTGGCGGATCTTCCCGTCCTGGGGCTTACGATGTTCCGCAATGTCCAAATTGGCCATGATCTTTAACCGAGACACCACCGGCCGTCGGTAGGCTGCGGGAATCTTCATATAGGTAAAGCATGAACCGTCTACACGGAACCGCACCGCCGTATCTTTTTTATCCGAATAGGGTTCGATATGCACATCCGAAGCACCTAACCTATAGGCGTCGGCGATCACCCGATTTGCCAGACGCACCATATCGGTATCATTCTCTTCGACCGGCTGAGCATCCCCCTGGCTCACACGCCCACCACGTACATCCTTAGTCGTTTCTCTGGATTTTACCGAGGAGGCGCCGTCATGCGCGCCCGTCACCACCGACCGTAGGTACAGGTCGATATCGTGCCTGCACCCGACCGAGAAACGAATGGTCATACCCGGGAAGGCACGTCGAATATCGACGCCCTTCTCCACGTCATGGGGATTGTTGATCAGCACGTCGAGTTGCGACCCGTTTCGTTTGATGGGAATCCATGCATGATTCCTGAGATAATCTACGCTCAGATTCCGCAACAGCACCGGATCGATGGCGATTCGCTCGTCATATCCCATGTAGGGACATCGATACAGCTCGCTCAGCGCCGCACCTAAATCCGTCTTTGTCACGCCGTGTTTCTCCAGCAGGATCTCCTCCAATTCCACTTTGCATGAATTCGCTTCGTCGGCTGCTGCATCCAGCTCCATGCCGGTGAGAATCCCGCGAGAAGCAAGAATATCGAGGACATTCGCCTTTCCGTTTATCTTCCTCGGTACAGGTTTCGGACATGGCTTCTTCAACGATGCCGGCGATTGCAGCGCTGATTTGGGACTCACTCCCGTCTTCTGCATGAACATCACGACTCATCCTCCTGGTCGAAAACCACACAACCGCCGCTTATATTTCGCCGTTCTGTCGGAACCTACGACTCTACTCATTATCAGCCTGCGTCTTCTCACACGTTAGTAGCGCACCGACCACGTCCCGGGAGCGCGATGGACCAGGGGTATCCCACGATAGAGGCTTCGACTGAGATCTTCGTTCTGCCACACTTCCAACGTGGCTTCGGTGTCAGAAGAGACGAGGTTTCCCTCTGCGATGACCGCCCCATAGACTCTCGCCGCCCGACTGACCGTAATATCCCCCGCAGCGTATAAGACTCCATTGAGATGCACTCCGTTCAATGGAACGGATTCCCCCTCGTTGACGGATGGTGGCTGTGCGTTGAGCCGATATCCCACTGATGTCGGGCCAAACAGGACATGGCCTTGGATGACGGCCACACCTTCAAAATAGGGAGCATCAAGACGTACGGTCCCAAGATTGTCCCCGTGCGGAGCCGTCCCATCAAGGGTATCGACAAAGATCAGTCCGCGCAGATCCCCGACCCGCTGTGATCCGAAGACCGCATCCGGAGTCACCCCTTTCCCCGGCTCAATGACCCCGTCCTGGTAGAGATATCCTTCCTGATCGATCGCATAGTACGTCCCGAATCTCATGGCGGTGTGCTTGAGCTCATCATAGTTCCATCGATCAAGCCGAACACCAGGTGAAGGTTGTTGCTGGTCATGCACATGAGCAGGTAGGGTTGGATTTTCGAGATCACTCTGCAACTGATCTGTCGCGACGACACGTCCTCCGATCCACATCTGCAACCATCGATCCTCCCGAACCAAACTTTCCCCGTAGCTGGCTCCGGTAATGGCTGCGGACGGGTTGTGTCCCGGAATGTCTTCGATCCGCCGGATGACCAGGTCCGTCCCCACGGCGACCGACCCCCAATGTACCCCGCTGATCGACCAGCCATCGGATATCATTCTGAGCACCTTCCCTGATTGGATGCCTGCCCGCAACGGCGGCAGTTCGATCGCTTCCAATTCCATCCTGAGCGATTGATGGAAGGGTATCGGATGCCGTGTTTCCACGGTGACCTCTACCGTGCACAGCAGTCCGGGTCTGGAAGGCGCATATATTTTGAGCATTCGCACGGTCCCCGAGCCACGCATGAGCTTGAACGCCCCGGAGTCCGGATCATTCAGAACCTGGTCGTCCATTGGATTCGATGCGTTCAACTCCACATCAGGCTGACCGGCAGTCCCGACAAATTGTGAGCGTCCTTCTTCATTAAAATAGGTCGGAATCCCGTCTGCCGTCACAAGACGCTTAGCCATCACAGCCGACAGTCCATTTGGGACGGTGTGCGGAGCATGGAACCATCCCACGACCATTTCGCCGGCGGCATCCGCGAGCTGCTGTGCCAGCGCAGCCTTTTCTCCCGCATGGGCGCTCAGCGATTCGCGCCATAACAGGTCCAACAGCGTCATACTCACCAGAACCAAGATCAGTGAGACGATCATGGCCCCCATCAATGCCAGCCCCCTCTCTTGGTCTTTTCTGACGATATGCAATATGTGCATCTGGCTCCTACGACCGAAGGGCGATACTGCGGGTGTCGTCCTTCCACTTATAACGAGGCTTGATGTCGATACGGACGCGAGCCACATGAGACGGGACAACAGCTGTTCGCCCATACTTGTCACGATACTCGAATGCGATTTGCTCCAATTCTCCGATCAGCACGTTGGCTCCACCATCGACCATTCGCATCAAACTGAGGGTGCCCGTATCATTCCCCTTGGTGTAATAGACCACACGGTTGTTGAGTTCCACGGATGCTCCGGGTGGGAACGTTCCCTCGATCGGTTCCTCCAGCACGAATTGATTCTGTTGACCCTCAGTCGAGAGGCGGTGGGTTTCGCAGATCTGCCCCTTGCAGATCGCAACGCGCTTTCCCTTTCCCCAACCGCTCCCGTCAAGCACCGGAAGAATCGACTGGCCGGGCACGACCGTCGCCGTGGTGTTGGTCCGCCGGCCATGCAGATTCGCCGCAAACTCAACGGTCGTCGGTGTCGCAACGAAGACTGATTGAGCCGTCGCAAGGCGAATCTCCTGTTCAAGCACTTCGAGCCCCAGCCTGACATCCTGTTGCTGCACGATGGTTCGCTGCTTCCCTCCGACTACGCTTTGAACAAGGTTGAGCACTGCGAGCAGTCCGCCCAACACAAGGATGGCGACAGCGATCCCGATGGCCAGCTCAGCCAAACACATTCCGCGTGCATCATTCATACAGCCTGTTCCCATGGCATCATCTCGCTCTCGATCGTACTATTTCGTGAGTTCATGACTGCTCCGCTCCGAGATACATCGGATTGGCCCTCAGCGTTTTCATTTGGATGTGACGAGTGCCGTTCGGCCCCCTATACGTGATGATTGAGGTGAGGGCGACGAGGCCGACCGATGCCAATGGACCAGGATGACCGACGTGAATCGTCCACACCTCTGTCATTCCATCCGTCTCTGTAGAGGCGGTATAGACCCCGTCACCTGCGATGGTATCGGCTCCTACCCCGGCATCGTTCATCTCGGTCTCCGGTACTCCATCATGATCCAGATCATCCTTCACCATTGTCCGCCAACCCAACGACCTCTTGACCTCCAATCGCGACTGGGCTGCCCCGGAAGCCTTATCGATCAAACTGGCCTGCATGGCCAATCTGGACGCGAGCTCGACCGCGCCCATCGTACCGACGAATGCAATCCCCGCGATGGAGGCGGCAACCATCGTTTCTATCAATGTAAACCCTGCGTCTCTTCCTGGCTGGTTCATTTGACTCTCACTCGTCCGGTTATTCCCACCGTCATACGCTGGACATCTCCTTGCTTATTACGCAACCAAATGGTGGTGGCCGTCGCATATTTTCCATTCGGGTGAAAGAGAATTTCAGGACCTGCGCTCGGCTCGTCGACCATGACTCCTGTGTTTCCATATTGATAGTGATGGTGGGCCGTCGTCCCATTCTGATATCTGGTTTCGATTGTTTCCCGGCTTGCGTCGAACGTCACAGCCACTTGGACTCGATGAGTCCTGGCAAGTTGTCTCGCCAACCGGAGCTCAGAGGCGATCTGTTGGGTGACGGTTTCCAACTGCACCCGAGCATAGGCATGTAAGACGTTCGGTCCGGCCAACGCTGAGATGATTCCCATCACCACAAGGACTACCAGGACTTCCAGCAATGTGTGACCGTCTTGTTTCATCTTCATTTCGTTTGTTGCCATCAGTAGGCTGTCTCATTCCACGGTCACTACTCATGTGCGTATCAATAAATGTGCCGTCATCTATGGGCGCGTGTTTGGGCCTTCCTGCATGTGTCGATTCCTCACTGGTAGATGGGATTTGACTGGATGGATCAATGGATTGTGTATGTGCGGATGATGCATCCGGAGCGGCGGCAACAATCCGTAGGGCCGTCATGTGGTCTTGAGGTTCGGGCCATTAGGACCCAACTGGATACAGTCAGACCTGTAAGGGATACAGCTAGACAGTGAGGATTACATACCGCAGCATGACAAGGAGGCGACTATTGAGAGAGGACTCCTTGGTACCAATGGAGGATGGGATCGCTGAAGAAGAGTGAGACAACGGCACCACACACGAGGAACGGTCCAAAAGGGATATAGTCTTCCCGTTTGATGACTTGTGCGACGATAAGAGTGACCCCGACCACGGACCCCAGAAGTGATCCCACCAGAATAGTCATCAGCGCCGGTTTCCATCCGAGAAAAGCGCCGATCATCGCCAACAGCTTGATGTCCCCGCCGCCCATCCCTTCTTTTCCAAAAAGGTAGGGACTGATCCATGCCAGGAACCACAGTATTCCACCTCCGACAAGCAACCCGATGACACCGTTCATCAAGCCCATCGGCAAGATCGTAGCGGCGCTCAGTAAGCCCAGCACGATCCCAGGAAAGGTAATGACGTTGGGAATGATCTTATGCGAGAGGTCTGTCCCGGCGACTACCAGCAAGGCGGAATACAGT
>JAOUPN010000580.1 GCA_029879905.1 Nitrospira sp.
TGGGTTGGGTAATGATATCTATATTGTCGACAGTGCCGATGACATCGTGATTGAGCAAGCGAATGAAGGGATAGATGAAGTCATCAGCTCGATCGATTATACGCTCGTTGCTAATGTGGACAATCTGTCGTTGACTGGGGTAGCGGCCCTCAATGGGACCGGCAATGAGTTGAGTAATCGCCTACAAGGCAATGCAAGTGATAACCGCTTAGATGGACAGGGCGGCGTCGATTACCTCTGGGGCTTGGAAGGCAACGATACGTATGTGGTCGATAACACCGGCGACTATACAATCGAGTTGTTTGATCAAGGAGTCGATACGGTCGAGAGTTCAGTTACCTTCACGTTGCAAGCCAACGTTGAGAACCTCACGCTTATTGGTACGGCTGCTATCAACGGGACAGGCAACTCGCTGGATAATACGCTGGTCGGCAACAGCGGCGCCAACGTGCTGGCCGGCGGGCTGGGTAATGATACTTATGTGATCGGTGTGGGCGATAGCATCGTTGAGCACGCCAATGAAGGCATGGACACAGTGGTGAGCGGGGCGAGTTATACCCTGGGTGACCATCTTGAGAATTTGACGCTCACCGGGACGGCGGCGATTGATGGAACCGGCAACGCATTGAATAACATCTTGGTCGGCAACAGCGGCGCCAACACGTTGGCCGGTGGCGACGGCGATGACACGTATGTGGTTGGGGCCGGTGATACGATTGTGGAGTCGAAAAACGGCGGGATCGATACCGTGCAGAGCGAGGTTACCTGGACACTAGACGGCAGTTTGGAACATCTCACCTTGATCGGCACCTCGGCGATCGATGGAACAGGAAATAACGGGAGCAATATCTTGATCGGCAACAGTGCGGCCAATGTGCTTGATGCCTCTGGAGGAGCGGATACTCTCCGTGGCGGGGCAGGAGACGACATCGTCAACGGTGGGAAGGGCAACGATACGTATCTCTTCGGACGTGGAGACGGACAAGATCTGCTGCAGGACAGCGGAGGAGGCGACGACAAGATTCTGTATGATGCAGGGATCAATCCGATCGATCTGGTGATCAGCCGCCAAGGTGACGACCTTCGCCTGGCGATTCACGGCTCGACGGATTCTGTGACGGTACAAAACTGGTACAGCAGTTCGTCAAACCGTACCGAGACCATTCAGGCGGGTGCTGGAGAGGTATTGCTCAGTTCGCAGGTCGATCAGCTGATTCAGGCGATGGCGCAATTCACGACCGACACCGGCCTGAGCTGGGACGCTGCGGCCGGAGGGGCGGGGACTGCCCAACAACAAGCCCAGTTCCAGGGGATTTTGGCGGCGAATTGGCAATAAGGAAGACGTGAAACGTCTTTCGCGAGAATAGCGAGACGAGCGGGACGTGCGTGATGGGCTTGGGAGGCTTGTGAGTTAAGTCTCGCCTTTCACGCACGTCATGCTCTTCTCGCGTGCAGAAGATACGAAGGGCGATGGATAGAGAGAGAAAATAGAGTCAGCAACTGCGTTTCTTGGGGGGTACGGGGGAGCGAGTTAGGCTCGATGGGGTTCGAGTCTGTCCATGCGGGCTTTGAGGGTGGAACTATCCGTTTCTAGCGTCCGAATCCGTTGATCGAGTTATGAGAAGGAAATCCGCATCAGAGCACGCATTTCTTTAAATTCGTCCCTGAATTCATCGTGCATCTGGTGTAACTCATGCTGAATTCCCGAATGACCTTCAGCGATTTGGCGGATGTCGCCGTGGAGGGCCTCGGCTACCACACCGAAGTGCCGTTTAATCTCTTCAACCTGTGCGCCGTTCATGGGGAGCCTGTATCGCGTGATCGAACAGAAAATGCAATGCGTGAGGAAAGAACACTGAAACAATAAAGAGAGGTGGTATCCCCCCCCCTGTTTCTTTTCCTCCCAAGAAATCGGGGTGCTGCCTGAACCTGCCATGAACGACATCGAACGGCGGATCACGATCATCCTCAATCTGTAGTGCTCTCCCTCTCACGTGTTTCTCTTCC
>JAOUPN010000022.1 GCA_029879905.1 Nitrospira sp.
AGCCGTCGTAAGCCGAATGTTGCTGACCATCGAGTTGGTGACGATTGCGATTGCCGGCATGTACGGGGCGTTCCTGTTTCGGAAAAAGTCGTGAAGGCAGTCGAAGGGCCACAAGTCATCAAGTCGACGGTCTCAGAAGGACTCGACGCGATCGATAACACAAAACAGCTACTCGCCGGTTTTCATTAATTCACGCAGCACGTTGGTGGCATAGGCGCCGGGGGGGAGCGTAAAGGCCAAGGTCAGGACCGACCCGTCGAGTGACCACTCAAGATCTGCTAATGGAACCCGCAACGGTCGCCGTTCACCACGGAATCCGCAAGCTTTACCTGCGGCGATCAGAACGTCTTTCGTCATCCCTTCCTCCGCCATGACGGATTCTTCGATCTGTCCGGGCTCTTCTCCCGCCCACGATACCCGTGAACCGAACAAGAGGCCTGTGGGACTGATCTCAAAACGGTCCGCCCGGGCCTGTTCGATCTCGGCATCCTCGACCTGGAAACAGGCGCCGTTCTCTAATTTCATCGCCCAGTCGCCCGTCAGGACACGATCAAGACGATCGATTCTCTTGGCCAGAATGCGGTTAAAGAGATGGGATTGGTATGTGTTGAGGTACCAGATGCGTTTAGAACGGCTCATCGCCGAGCGTCGGCGTGCGTCTGTGAGGAGCGTCGCACCGATTTTGTAATTATCTCCTGCTTTCCCCTGTCGTTGCGGACCGAAGTAATTGGGTACGCCACGGTGTTCAAGTATGCGTAGCGATTCGGTCACCGCCGACCGTGCATTGTCCATGACGTTGCGGATCACCAAGCGGAACCGATTCCCGCGATGATGGCCGGGACGAAGCCGGTTACGATGGCGCCCGAGGACTTCGATGGACAGAATCCGTTCGTCCGGCTTCAGCCGAGCCAACTGGTCGGGTGTCGCCAAGTGCAGGGAAAGCATCTGGGTGGTCACGGCTCGCGCATCTTTGAGTCCGGCTGTTCCGATCTCTTGAGCCTTCAGGCCGAGTCCGGTGGAAAGGATCTTGATCAGGTCCGGTGTCGATAGGAGTCGTTTCGTGACGGTGATGTACAGATGCTCGCCGGTCCCACAGGGGAGGTAGAGCGGCTGTTCGTCGACCTGAAAATCCTCCGGCATCACGCGAGTATGCCCGCCGATGCCGGGAATCTCACTGGTAAGGTAAGGGTCGCTCATGTCTGTGTGGTCCGGGTCCTGCTATGGCGCGCGTGCACAAGAACCGTCTTCTGTCCGGTGTCTGAACCGTGCATGTTATAGTGATTCGGCGATGTGGTCGGCAAGAGATTTTTGTGTGTGGGTTGTCTTGAGTCTGATCTGATATGAGACGACGGTACGGATCTTGGCGAGAAAGGATTCAAGCGAATATCGGGTATAGTGTAGGACACTGGCCCTATCGGATGTTCGGCCGGGCGCCGTCATTGGAATATGGCCTGTCCTCGCACACGGTGTCCAAGCTGACATGCTCGGATGAAGGCTTGGCTGGTCGCCGCGCCGTTCATCTGAGCGATCTGCACATTGATTGGTATCACTCGCGTCATGATGGAGTGATCAATGCTGTGGCCGAACAGCGGCCGGATTGGATCTTCGTCACCGGCGATTTGCTCAATCTTCCGGAAGGGCTGTCCCACCTGTATCGTTTTCTTGCGGGTCTGCGCACCATTGCTCCCGTGTATATTGTGCTCGGAAATCACGACCATTATAGCGGTGTTCCGGTATCTCAGTTCATCGAGCTGTCCGAAGCCCATCATCTTACCTTGTTGATCAACCAGCATGTCATTGTGCAGACAGATTCGGGAGAGTTGGCCATTGCCGGTGTCGATGACCCTTCGTTGGACCGTGCAGATTTACGGTGTGTGCCTCCCGCTGCGCATCGGCGGTTTACGCTGCTGCTGGCACATGCGCCGAATATTCTCGATCAAATGGAGTCGCATCACGAAGTGGACTTGATCCTGTGCGGACACAGTCACGGCGGGCAATGGCGGATTCCCGGCATACCGACCTTTTGGTTACCCCCCGGGTGCAACGGCCGCGTCGCCGGTGAGCACCGCTCCGGTGAGCATACGCTCTATGTGAATCGAGGGATGGGGTGGTCGTTGCTCCCGTTTCGTTTGAATTGCGACCCGGAGATCGTTGTCATCGACTGGGTGGATGATCAACAGGATGAGGACTCCGCCTGACGGAGGCTAGTAGGCCGGAGACAAACTCATGTGTCGCCAATGGCATAGGCGTCAACGCCGAGGTCGAATGGTACAGAATATCCCGCAGGATGTTCACAAGGACCGTCCATCGTGGCCGTAGCGAGCGAAACTGAAAAGGCTGAGGTCGAGGTTAAGATTCAGAAGGGATTTGAATTTACTCAACCTTAGCCTCAACCTTAACCTACAAGAAGCTAACGGCCTGGGCTAGGGCATCCGGTCTAATGCCTCTCGACAACGGCTGCGTACCGATTGATCCCAATCCTCTTTTGCCATCTGTTCCAGCTGTGGCTTTGCGTCCGTTGCCCGCAACCGTCCGAGTCCGAGGGCTGCACAGGCACGGACATAGGGGTGATCGTCCTCCAGTGCGTTGATGAGGAGCGGAACGACCGACAGGTCTTGCAACACACCCAGATGGCTGGCTGCCATCCCCCTGATGCGATGTTGCTTGTCACCCAATGCCTGACGGAGCGTAGATTCCCAGAGGACTTTTAGCTCCGAGGCTATCGCATCGAGCCCCTTGGCTCGGTACGCATTCTTTTCAATCAGGGCAAAGGAGAGGTCCAGTTTTTTGCTCTGGGACGGCTCTTGTTGGAAGGCCGTAATCAGACGGTCTCGTTCACGGCGTTGTGCGAAACGCCGTCGGAATGTGCGAATCAAAAACAGAAGAAGCAATCCCACAGCCACTGTTCCGGCTGCGATCGGGATCGCTTGGTCGATAATAGAGGTTTGGGTGTCAGGCGATAGCCGTTTCCAGACCCAGACTCCTGTGACGATGAGGCCAAGGATGACGGCAATGGCCGTAAGATTAATCTGACCGCGTTCCTGTGGTGGTGGCATGGAGACCGGATCTTACGGCCACAACCGATCGGCGGTCAACGAGCCATTTGTTTGTCTGATCGGTTTCCCCGAGATTGTTGTTGTGAGAAGTAATAATGGTTGCAACGAAAACCACCCCTGTACACCTATTAAAAGCATGTGCTCACAGGAGCGGTTGAGGTCATTTGGGTCGATACCTCGAAGGACCGTGTTCGACCCAAACAGACATCCACGACCGACCGCTATCGGGTGGCTTACGCCGCCCCGCGTAACAATCCGTGATCAATAGTCCCATCGTCGCAATTCATTGAAACGACAACAAGCATGGCGTATTCTTCATGAACAGTAGTGGCGTGTTATACGGACAGAAATTGGCACATCCGGCTCTTATGCGGATCGGCCTAAGCGTAGTTGGCATCATGTCGACCGTTCAACAGGATCTAGGTCTCAGTGACGAGCAGTTAGGCAAGCTCCGACTGTTCAACCGCTTCCTGATCTCGTACAACGACTTTAAGCAGGCGGACGAGATTGCGTCTCTCCTCCTCGTCGGCGATTTCTACCGCAACTATCCGAGAGAGAATCGGCTTCTCGTCATTGCACTGAACATGGCAGCTGTCGTCGCCTATTCCCGGCCCTTCCTCAACAGCGGGAGTGATCTCGCGCATAGTCGATTACCAGCTCGGGTGCTTCGCAGTCTCAACGCTGAGGAGATCGCATTGCACGAGACGGTGCTCGAGGATCGCAACACGATGATGGCCCACTCGGATGCCGATGCGAATGTAGCGATACCCCTCGTCATGGAGACGGATCGCGGTCTGATGGTGATTCCCAAGAACGCAAGCCCATACGCAACGCCTCTGCTGCCGAAAGCAATGCAGCTCCTAAGCGTGATGGCGCTCAAACTCCAAGAGCACTGCTTCGCTCTGCGGCAGGAGATGGAGCCGGAGGTGATTTCCTTTCTTCCCAGAATTCAGGCCGAAATGCCAGATGACGCCTAACAACCGCGTCGAGTGGGACGCCGGCGCCCCTCACGCGGGGCCGTCAGGCTGAAGCAAGGGAGTTCATGCCACGAGCAAACGGAATCAACAGCCATCTTGCTGGCGAGTACTTCGTCGCGGCCGAGCTCTATCGGCGCGGCTACACCGTCGCAATGACGCTCGGCAACGCGAAGGCCATCGATCTGTTCGCGGAGCGGGACGGTCGCACGGTCAATGTGCAGGTGAAGGCAATCGCGAAGCGTCAGAACGTTGGTTGGCCGATGATGCGGGATAAGGTCATTCCGGGCATCGTTTACGTGTTCGTATGCCTAAACGAGGCGCCGGCGCCGCCGAACTATTTCATCGCGACTTCAGACGAGGCACGCAAAAAGGTCAAGCAGTACACCACGCGTGGCATCGTTGATCTGACAAGTGTTCGCTCCGAGGAGTTCATCGATCGCTGGGACAAGATCGAGGCGGGACTGACCTCGCCAAATGCGCCCAAGCGTCGGCGCGGCTCAGCCTAACGGCGGTTGGTGACCGATTGCCGGCTAGGGTAGCGGGGCGGCGGCCCCGCCTTATCGTACTACATGGGTCAGCATGGCCGCCCACCCGCAATTATATGAACGGCCACGACGGCACAACCTGACGTTAAGGCTACAGGACTGAGGACCGTTTTACGGCGGTGCAACCCCGTCGCCGAACTTCCGCTCGTGGCCGACACTTGCCTGATGCCCTGACAGGGAAATCACGATCCAAAGCCGCTGTTCACGACCGACCGCTATCGGGTGCTTCACTCGAAGGACGGTGCCATCAGAACAAAAGAGGGTTAGGTCTGGCAATACACTATGCGCTCGTCGGCCCCTGTCTCCGATTTATTCCACCGGGGCAGATACTCGTGTGAATCTCTTTAGTCCTTCCTTGCGTTCCGTGCTGAACCTCGTAGGATTCATGTCACTATGTGCTCGGCTGTGTTAGTTGGTAAAATATGGGCTTTAGATGCTAAACCAGAAACTTGTCGCGATAGTAAATGAGTATAGGAAGGTAAGCAGGAAGTTTTCAGTATGGCGTAGAGTCGAAGCCTCACTCGTCATTACAATGATAGCTGGTCTCATTGTAATTGCTGGAGAGACGATTATCTATCAAAGCGACAGCAGAATTGTATTTTCGTTGAAGTTTTTTGTGCCGATTCTTGTAATGAGTTTCATTGTCTCTCCTTTCATATTGGCTCGAATGAAATCTCAATAGCCGACGTTCATCAAGGTGCCAACAGCGCAGGTGTCCTGCGCCCCGTAGTAGCCGAGGCAGTTGCGCTCGAATTCTTCCTGCGTTTCGTTATCCGCCGTGGCCTTCTCTTGCGCTACCTTCGCTTCTCGCGCCTTCAATCGTCTCCGCATCGTTTCGAGATCTGGTGGAGCGAGATGCAGTGCCCGTTTGCCGATGATAAGGTTATGGTCAGGTATACTGTCCTTATGCGGTACTGTTCGGAGGTGCTCAGCAGACAGGCATGGTTGGGAATAGCTGATGATATCGAAAGAGCCACGATCGAAACATCCTCCCACACGGCTATGTGCACAGGAGAATTGGAACATGAAAACGATTTCGTCCCCTTTTACGTTTCTACTCAAATTTATCATTCCCGTGTGGGTCGTAGGATCCTTAATCTGGTCGATAGGTACGGATCTTCCCACAAGAGAAGAAAAGGACATGGAGTACTTAGGCTTTGGGATTCTTGTCGGAACGTTCATAATCTGGACCGTTGCTGGCCTGAAGAAAGTGCGGATGGATTCTACGCACCTGTACATCTCGAACTATCTTAAGGAGATCGTTGTGCCAGTTGACGATATTGTGGACATTACAGATTATACCGGGCTGAATCTCGCCCACGTCATTCATTTTCGGACTCCAACGGTGTTCGGACAATCGATCAAGTTCTTCCCCTTCGGCCGTTTTCTCTATATGTCGGACGGGCCCAGCGATCTGGTAGTTAAGGAACTCAAGGAACGTGCAGGCCTTAAAGTGTCCCGTCCGCGCGGACAGTGAGGTGTCCCGCGACACTTTACGGACAAATTACATGAGAAAGTCCGCTTCAACGACGCGTTGTGAATCAAAATGTGTTCCTGCCTGAGCAAATCGTCCCGCTATTTCCCGTCAGATACTCCTCTTTCGCTACGCTCGCTGGGTACCGGGTAGGTTCATGCGACAGGGCGGATGACCGCTTTGGGGCGGTGCGATCTCGGTGCTGAACGTCCGCTCTTGGCCGATGGCAGTCCCAACCCAAAGCTGCCGTCCACGACTGACTGCTATCAGAAAAGGAGGGATATGCCGATCGGCGTAAGAGGACGATCCCGTTGCAGAAGTGGAGCGGAACTTGCCTGCTACAATAGTTAAGGGCTGGCCATCGGTGCTTGCACGCCGGTTTAGGTAGAGGTGGACAATCTGTCGTAACGGGATTATACGGTCTATCTAAACAATGTTAGGTCGATGAATTATCCATGCTCATGTTGCGGTTATCTGACTTTCGCTGACGCGGTTGGCTCAGATGACATCTGCCCGATTTGCTTCTGGGAGGATGATGTGGTGCAGCTTGCTTTCCCGGATATGGCCGGAGGAGCGAACAAGTGCTCCTTGATTGAGGGACAGCGCGGATTTGCCGAGTTTGGTGCATGCGAGCGGAAAGCGGTGTCTCATGTCCGTCCGGTCAGCCCGAGTGATGTCCGCGATTCACTTTGGAGGCCGTTGGATTGCAGTCGTGACCGGTATCTCCATTGGGGTGATCGCGCTGACGGTGAGTTGTGGCAGAGCGTTAAAGATAGCCGAGATATTTCTCTGTATTATTGGCGAGAGGATTACTGGTTGCATGGCCAAAAGACCTAACCATTCAGTGCAGCGTACGCGGGCTAAAGTCCGCGTTGCTGACTTCTATCGGTATGTTTTGTAAACATGGAGCCGACTGACTTTGAGATTCATGGCCAGTGGCCAAGCGTCGATGGCGAAGTCCTCGATGCCCTTCTGTGCCAAGAGTACCACTATGGCGGAGTGCTGGCCGACCCCGCGAATGTCATTTATTTCAGAGTCAGTTCTGTTTGGTACCGTCTCACCTTAGACTGCGGCGTCATTTTGTGGCATGTGGCAAAAGCGGGACCTGAGACATTGGTGGTCCATGAGATAAAAGCTGAGTACAAAATCATCGATCTTGGTAGGAAGTGCAGTGTTGTAGGAAGTGAGATAAAGGCAATTGAACCCATACCAATTCAAAGAGGTGTGGGTGTCTCCATGTCATTCTCAGACGGCCGCAAAATCATATTCAGAAACCAAGATGACGTTACGACATATGAAACATAACACGCAGCTCGTACCGACACCGGGGATAGCGTGCCACGTTTCCTGGTGTTTTTGTGGCCGGTGCGGCACATCTGTACATTAATACGACAGCGAGGACAAGAAAAGGGGACATTCTACTTTTGTCCCGTCCGTGCGGACAGTGAGGTGTCCCGCCACACTTTACGGACAAATTACATGAGAAAGTCCGCTTCAACGACGCGTTGTGAATCAAAATGTGTTCCCGTCTGAGCAATTCTTTCCCCTGTTTCCCATCAGGTACTCCTCTTCCGCTGCGCTTGCTGGTTACCGGGCATATTGACCCGACAGAACTGATGTCCGCTTTGGGGCGGGGCAATCTCGTGGGCGAACGTCCGCTTTTGGCCGATGGCAGCCCTCAACCCAAAGCGGCTGTTCACGACCGACCGCTATCGGGTGGTTCAGTCGAATGACGGCGCCATCGGTATTTTAAGGGTGTCAGCTTCCATATCCCCATCCGAAAAGCCAGTCCAAGGTGGTATGTCCGAGTCCATCTTCGACTGGCTCACCTAGGGGCACCCCGCTGTGAACATTGCAGGGAATCGCGCATTGGTGTTCTATGCCAAGGGTGAGACCGTCAGAGCATTCTACGAACGCCTTGATCCTATTACATCACCGACTGACCCGCTCCATCTGTTCATCTTCCTCAAAGATGTGCCGAAGGTCGTCTCCTAACACCAGTTTTTCGTGAATAGATAATGGCAGAGTCAATACGTCAGGGGTCATGCGGCACACGGCGTATTCACTACAACTTTAAAGAAGTGCATATCCACCACCTGTGGCCTCTAGCTCAATTTGATAATTCTTGGCATCAGGATCCCCCTCGATAACCTCAAGCACTAAATAGTATTCACCCGAAGATCTTGGAGTGAAAGATGTCCCCCATCCCTCGTCGGCTAAGACACCGATGTGCCTATAAGTAAAGGTCTGGTTGCCCGTTTGGATTTTCTTTTCTTCCCCAATTCCGTAGATGAAGGCTTCTTCTAGTATCCCCTGTGTGTAACTCCAGACCCAGTCATGGCGAAGTGCTCCGGTCATATTGATCACGTTTTGCCCTTGTTTATTGCTGAGGGAGAGCCGCAATTTGGGGTTAATTGGTTTCGTCTCTCCGATGTGGTGCGATGGGTTGTGTGGAACTTGAGGTTCAAAGGTAGGGCCAACGATGCGAAATCCTATCCCAAATCGATCTTTGGGCAACCCTTTCATCGTGTATGTATATGTGTGTGACAAACTGAGATCCACTGCACCCAATTTCAACGCAAAGCGGGGTTCGGGTGAAATACAAGTGGAATCTTGAAGGTGGCCGTCCCCGGCATATGACCACCAACGGCAAGGGATAAAGAATGCGAAAAGTAAAAGGCCAGTGAATGTCAGGAACCAGTATCTACTCATGCACGCCTTTCTTTTAACGCTGTGCCAGGCTTGCTTAAACTTACGAAGAGGTGTGCTTTGTGGAGCGCACGGTTGTCGTCACCAACAACTGGACCGTATTCCTATAAAAGGAGGTATTCCATGAAGAACGTAATCCGAACGACAGCGGAATTCAAGAATTAGTGCTTATCGATAGGGTGATGACAGTTTGAGCCGTATGCATAATCCGCCGCATCCTGACGAAACATTGAGGGAGGATATTCTGTCTGCCTTAGGCTTGACTGTCACGCACGCTACGGCACAATGAGGTGTGCCCCATGCCGCATTATCCCGTTTCTTGAATGGTCGAGCCGCAATCGTGTTCTACGACCATCCCCCATCCGATTCATCCCCGATTCAGCCAAGCGTAGCGCGAAGTGGGGGCATCATCTTTCATGAATGGTAGCTTTACGGCAGTACGATCTCAGCGGCGAACGTCCGCTCGTGGCCGATGGCAGCCCTCAACCCAAAGCGGCTGTTCATGACCGACCGCTATCGGGGAGGCAGTCAAATGAGGGCGCCATCAATGCGAACTGGTCGCGCCTCTATCTCTGATTCGGTCCGCCGGGGCAGATACTCGTGTGCATCGCTTGAGTCCTTTCTTGCTATCCGTGCCGAACCCCGTAGAATCCGTATCCAGGTGTGCTCGTCCTGTCAGGTTCCGATGGGATGGACTGTAGGATTGCAAGACGTGACCCCATTTGCATCCAAAGGGTTTCTGCCCAGGATTTCATGAACTATTTGCCCCCCCTCTCTAGCGCAAACCCATGATACCCACTTGGACCCACACATATCTCGCCATTCTTCTCATACTCCTCTATCCATCGACTGGCTTGGCTGAAGATCGCTCGCCACAAACACTCCTGCGAGAGGCGAGTAGTTACGCAGCACGCATCGATGATGACAGCGTAAAACACCATGTTCTTCAAGACATCCTCTGGGCTCAGCAAAAGATCGGTGATGAGGTTGGTGCAATACAGACCGCGCAGTTGGAGCTTTCTGGAAACAGAGACAATGCCCTGGAAATTGTTGTCGCTATCCAGGCAAGCAGAGGTCATATCCGGGAAGCCGAAGCGACTCTTAGGGGTATCTCGAATCACATTACTCGTGCCAACGCAGCATCCCATATCCCAGTTGCTTATGCCGCAGTTGGCGATATTCCAAAAGCACTGCAACTCGCCGCACAGCTTCCTAACAACTATGCGGCCCGTGGGGATGCGTTTTATCGAATCGCCGAAATCCAGGCGAACGGTGGAGACGTGCCCGGTGCATTAGCGACCATGAAAGATGAGTGGGATTCGAACCCCTACCGACTCATTCCACTGCTGAAGGTGCAACTGGCTGCTGGATCGTGGGATCAGGCTATCCAGATCACAAAGCTGGCAGAAGATCCATGGTACCGCAGTTACCTCCTCTGGGCAGTAGCCATGAATGGAAAAACTCACGCGCAGAAACGTAATGTGGCTGCAACAATCCCTGTTCGAGGCGTCAAGGCATGGGCCTACAAACATATTGCGGAAGCTCAGCTCACCGATGGTGATCTGCAAGGATGTTTGGCTAGTCTCAAGGTTGCCACGCAAGAAGCTCCCGCAACATATAACAACTTTGCACGTGCGGATCTGCAGTGGCGCATTGCCGTGCTGTACGCTCATGCTCACGATCTTGTACAGGCCAAACGAGTGGCGATGGTGATTGAAAAAGAGGGACACCGCAATAACGCTCTCCGTGACATCATTGAGATCCAGGTGAAAGAGCATGATGACACAGGCGCGTTGGAGACTGCGTTGCTCGGCACCAGCGAAGACTCCCTAACTGACTATGCCCTGAGCCGAACTGCTGAACGACAGGTAGTTGTGGAGTCAGTGGACAAAGCAATGGACACGATCCTACAGATTAAGAATGCAGAGTCACGAAATGTAGCATTCGCCTCTGTTGCAAATGCCGCAGCGGAGGCAGGACGGATTGCGGCTGCGCTCAAGTTGTTATCGGTTCACCGCCTAGCGGTTGCCGATGCGCTCAGGTTTGTCGAAACGACCGGGGCATCTGAACAACGGAAGCAGTTCGGTGATCAAGCCGGCAAGCTGCTCGCCGCAGCACATCTAGTTCAACATGCAGTGGAGAGCACATTAGGGGAGATTGTCAAATCTCGGGCCGGCAATGGCGCACTGCAAGAGGCGCTTGGCTATGCGCTGTTGATTCCCGAGGCAAGCGCTGAGAGCGGGAGGGCGATCGGCAGGATTGCGTTTCATCAAACCAAGGCTGGCAACGTAGACGCAGCACTTCAGTGGATTGCGCGTGCACAACTCCCCTCTCACAAGGCGGTTGCCCTTACTGGGGTGGCACACGCCTTGATTGCCAAAGAAAAGAAATAAGCTCGTTCTCTGCGGGATTGGTCTCCGTCAGCGATCAGGAGTCGATTGTGTTCTCATTGTGCTCAAACCCACCTCATGCCAACTCATTCCAGCTTACTCCAGCCAACAATGTGATTTTGCCCAACCCATTGGTGGGATTGGCCTGAGTAAGTTGGAGTAGGCTGGCGTAGGATCTTCTAATAGCTTTCTAAATCGCGGGTCGATCAACTGCTTTAGGAACAACGCAAGTCAGTTCTTGAGTCAGACGAGTTCGAGAATATACGGGAAGTCCTGTGGGCAGGTGTTGTGGACGCCGATACGCGTGTGAAGTGCCTGTTCTGCGCCCCCCAGCCCATTCATCCACCATCCAGCTAAACGTCGCGCGAAGTGGGCATCATCTTTCATGAATGGCAGTTTTATGGCGGTGCAATCTCGTGGGCGAACGTCCGCTTCTGGCCGATGGCAGTCTTAGACCCTTAGCCGAAGCACACGACTGACCGCTATCGGGCGGTTCAGTCAAATGACAGCCCCATCAATGCGCAAAGGGGATCAGGTCGGGCAATACACCATGCGCTCGTCGTGCCCCTTTCTCTGATTCATTCTACCGGGGCAGATACTCGTGCGCATCGCTCGAGTCCTTCCTTGCTTTCCGTGCCGAACCCCGTAGAATTCATATCAATGGTTGCTCGACCTGGCTGGTTTTGACGGGAGGGGTCTGCTTGATTGCTAGACCTGACTCTCTTTTTGCCCCTGGATGGGAGATTAAGATGTCTTTGTCACGTTGTTAGAACGTGTCCGTGTCATATTGTCCTGACCCAGGGATCTGCGGCACGCCGTTCAAATCCATTAATCCTTCTGCAATTCCCACGAGAGCATTAGCCTTAACAAGCGGACTGATTTGCCCATGCGCAAACTCTAATGTCTGCCTATAGGAACCGGATGAGGTCTGCTTACGAGTGAAATGTCTTAGCCTAAATGCGTCGTTGGCGAGCAACCATTCCTCGCTCATTTCTCTTAGTATAAGATCTGCGCTTTGGATGTCGTCTGTATTAGCCAGGATGTCTAGCATGTCCAAATAGGCAAAAGGCCGCATGTTTCTGCTGACAGCATTTGCTATGTGAATGGCGGTTTGCGTGTTTTGAACCGCCGTCTCAACAGTGGCTAATGCCTTCAGCACATGGTCGTCATGAGGGATTAAACTGAGCGACACGGAATTCGGTAGCAGCGGATCCACCGCCTCAGAAAGTGCATTGAGATGTTGCCCAATGTTTTGTTTTCCCTTCGCTTTAACCAATTCAGCAGCAATTGTTGCGAGAACTTTCGCCTTACCCAGTTCATCCGGTAGCTTCCGGGCCCTCTCGAGGGCGAGATCAAAGAAGCCCAACTCCGCACTGATCCTCACGATACGTGACAACTCCCCACCCTTTGTCCCAGTAGCGAGAATACCCATTCCTTTGAGTTGCCTACCCATAGGGTTCAGGAGGCCCGGTTCATCAAAAGACTCTGCAATTGTGATGGCTCGTTCGAGCAGATCAAGCGCGTCCAATTTGTTACCGTTTTCACCCAAGAACGAAGCGACATAGGTTAACTCCCGTACTTGGTCGACAGGTCGAGAAAGCCTATCGACAACTTTCATTGCTTGTTGAAGAACCCGTTGGGCTAGTTCGGTATTTCCCTTCTTGCTAAGATCTCTGCTGAATTGGATGAGCAGTCGAATCTGCAAGTCAGAGCGGAGCACACTGGCCTCATCAATGAGGTGCTGGATAATCCTAGCCCGTTGTTCTGTAGAGGCGTTCACGATCTCAAAACGTGCAAATGTTGCAATAGCCTTCACATAAGTCTCCGGATACATATATTTCGATCCTTCTCCAAGGATCTTCATTGCCTGGGAGTGGGTGCTCTGACTACCAGAAAGATCTCCAGCAAGAATCTGATAATGGGCGACACGTAACAGCGGATAGATTGCGTATTTCAGATCCTGGGCATGACGACCGTATACTATCTTTCGAATGGCTGCGGCAAAAGTATCCCTGAATTGTGAATCACCATTCTTTGCTTGATGTTCAGCTAAGAAACCCATGAGAATGGGATTGCTCGAAGCCACCTGCTCTGCAAGTTCTCTCTTCCCTCCTTTTAGCAGTGCAAGCAGGATCTCCTTATTACAGAGATAGTCCATTCTGACGCCCGCGACAGTTTGCATGGCATCCTCTGGGAGCCCGCTCTTGGCTTGCGCGATTGCGATTTCTCTCTTGGCAATGACTCGCTTGCCCGATCGACTGGTCCTCAAGGCGCCGGAGATATCACCTGAACGGGCTTGGGCTACTGCAATTGATCCCAGTGCACTGTCTTTCCACCCCTGAAGAATCTTGGCCTTCTTGGATTCACCCTCTGGAACGACCACGGCCCTCGTGAGAGAACTAGCTTCGCTAAGGATCTCAATTGCTTGAGGGAGATCTGTGCCGAGTGTGATTTGCGAAGAACTTGAGGAGGAAGAAACCTGTGCTTTTGAGGTAATCTGACATGAAGCATTCATGGCGAGGATCAACAAAAGGGCTATGGTTGAATTGTGACGGGTTACCTTTAACATCACTCCCTCTGAGTTACAGGAAGTATAGCAGGCGAATATCTGTCTCAAGACCGAATGTTGAACCAATGGAATGCATCGTTGCGCTCATTTTCTGCTGAACTCCACCTCACTCTACCCAGTTCCAGACAACCCTAACCAAAGATGGGATTTCGCCTAAACCCCTGATGGGATTGGCTGGAGTGAGTTGGAGTAGGTTGGAGAAGGAGAGTAAATAAGCGTTCCTAAACCGCTGGTTGCACAGACCAGTCTGTCCTCCGATCTGCCTTATGAACGACGCAAGTCAGTTCTTGAGTCAGACGAGTTCGAGAACGTACGTGAAGACATGTAAGCAGGTGTTGTGGACGCCGATACGCCTGTAAAATGCCTGTTCTGCCCCCCCTGCGGACTCATCCACCATCCAGCCAAGTGTAGTGTGAAGTGGCATCATCTTTAATGAATGACTGCTTTGGGGCGGTGTGATTTCGGCGTCGAACGTCCGCTCGTGGCCGATACTTGCCTGATGCCCTGACAGACACAGCCTCGACCAAATCGGCTGTTCACGAATGATCGCTATCGGGTGGTTCAGTTGAATCCGGTGCCATCCATGCGAACAGGGGATCAGGTCTGGCCATACACCATGCGCTCGTCGAGGAACAAAAGGGGACATGGTGCATTCAAGATCCTAACGCAACAGGTGATGAAAAGCATGAGCCGGGCTGTGCCAGTTCAGAATTTTCCGTGGCCGATCGTTGAGCATCGTCTGCACCCGTTTGATCTTGCCCCGTGACACCGTGTTAAAGCGGGTGCCGGCGGGAAAGAACTGCCGCAGGAGCCCGTTGGTATTCTCATTGGTGCCCCGTTCCCAGGGCGAGTGGGGATGCGCAACGTAGACCGGCATCTTCGTCTGGCTGGTGAAGCGCTGATGGTCGCGCATCTCCTGTCCCTGGTCATACGTGAGGGACCGGCGGAGCTGCGGCGGCAGTGTCCGGACCGCCCGGACAAAGGCCTGCCGGACGGCGGTCGCATGCTTGGCCTTCAGCGGGACCAGTAGGGTAAACCGTGTCGTGCGTTCGACAAGCGTCCCGAGCGCCGAGGCATTGGCCTGGCCGACGAGCAAGTCGCCTTCCCAATGGCCCGGCACGACACGCGCGGCCACGTCGGCTGGTCGGTCATCAATGCTGACCATCTCCTGGACGGCGCGCGACGAGAGCCGTGGCTTGCGGGCCCGCCGAAAGCGGTGATGCCGCCGGAGGTGTCGGGTGAGGGTACGCTTGACGGCGTCAGGGGGTAATCCATAGAGATAGGCATAGATCGCTTCATGTGAAATCTGCATCGCGGGGTCTTGAGGATACTGCTGGCGCAAGTTGTGGGCAATCTGTTCCGGCGACCAGCGTTGCGCCAGCCGAGTCAAAACCGCTCGACGAAGACGGCGGTCCACCGCGAGCTTCCGGGGTTTCCGTGGCTGATGAGCCCGCCGCGTCGCCCGTTGATGGGCGGGCACCGCGCGATACGTCGCTGGGCTGGTGCGGTGCCGAGTGAGTTCACGTGACAACGTGCTGGGGGCACGCTGCAGGGCGTGAGCCGTCGTTCGTAAACTCGCCCCCGCCGCTAACATCCGACTGAGTTCTTCACGCTCCATGAGGGTCAACCGGTGATAGTGTCCCATAGACAACTCCTTTGCTCCTGGAATCTCCAGGATACAGGTGTTGCATTAGGACCTTGAACCCACCCATTCTACTTTTCTTCCCAGATATTTCCTGGGAAATTGATGCCCCGCAGTTGTAACCTTTCTCACCTCTTGCATGTGTGGAGCCTCAGACCATACACCTACTCCGCCAAGCCAGTTCGGCTTCAAAGACCAGGCAGTCGTGGTTTCCTGTGAAGGTGGGTGTGTCTACCCCGCGCCCGCTTGTCTTGACGGCGCAACCTCTTCCCACTATCCTCCGGTTGTGGAACCCTGTATCTGAAGAGTGAGTTCTGTGTCAGGCTTCTGCAGCATCTCACCAGAACAATAGAAATACGCAAGGTTGAGAGCAGCATTGGGTGATATGGATAATGCCATAGCGTTACCCGTGCTCTGAATTTTCTGAAGGAACTTACGACGAGATGAACGAACATCCTCAAAGTCAAGGCATCCGACGTGTCATGGTAGGAACGGACGGTTCTCACACTGCTGATCATGCCGTTCGATGGGCGGCTGAATTTGCGAGCCGTTACCACGCAGATCTCTTTGTGATGCAAGTGATTGTGCCGCAGCATCCAGGGACCACCGAGTATGGAGCTGCTGAGCAGACGAGGGTCGTTGCCGCCACTGATGAGTTGGGACATGTCGTCCGGCAGCTGGCCGGAGAGCGAGGACATGCCCTCGTCGTGATCGACCAGGATCCCGCGTCGGCGATCGTCCGTGCCGCTGAACGTGAATCCATCGATGTCTTGGTCGTCGGTAATGCAGGCATGGCGGGGAGAAAGGCCTTCTTACTCGGCAACGTGCCGAACCGCATCAGCCATAATTCCCGTTGTACCGTGATCATCGTCAATACGCTGCAGGCAGCCGGCGAGCAGGCTGCTGAGTCGGTCCGAGTGGTTGAACCTCAGGGTAAACCTGCCACGGCTGAGCCTCATCTGGGGGGACGAGCTGCACACATTGCGGCAGTCATGGCCAAGCATGGACTCAGAGAACTGTTCAGCAAGCCTGATCAATCGGATCTGTCACTTCGCCGTCAGCAGGCGAAACGGTTACGCTCGGCGTTGGAGGAACTGGGCCCTACCTTCTGTAAGCTCGGACAAATCTTGTCGACTCGGCCGGATCTTTTCCCGCCTGAGTACATCGAAGAACTCGCTCTGCTGCAGGACCATGTTCCGCCGATGACGGAGAGCGAGGTGGTTCGTGTCTCGGAGCAAGAATTGGGTGTGCCATGGGAAGACGTGTTTGCGTCGATCGACCCGAAACCGCTTGCGGCCGGGACCATTGCACAAGTTCACAGGGCCACGCTCGAAAATGGAGAGCGGGTGGTGATCAAAGTGCAACGACCCACTGCACGAACCGACATTGAGCAGGATCTGGCCCTGCTCGAGATATTTGCCGAGAAAGTGGGGCAACGTCAGGCGCTCAAAGACGTCGTGAACATGGAGGCGGTGTTCAAGCATCTCTCTGCCTCGCTGCATCGCGAGTTGGACTTCCGTCAGGAGATCGACAATATCGGTCGGATGCGGACCGTTCTCGCGGACTATGATCGGTTGGCCGTGCCCGGCGTGCATCAGGAGTTGTCGACATCCCGCTTGTTGGTGATGGAGGAGCTTCAAGGGATTCCGATTGCCCAAGCACCGGAAGGTCCTGAACGTATCGAGGCGGCCCGTCAACTGTTGGAAAGCTTTTACAAACAGATCGTGGTCGATGGGTTTTTCCATGCCGATCCACATCCGGGCAATCTCATGTGGTGGAAAGACCGGATCTACCTGCTGGATTTTGGAATGGTGGGTGCCGTGGATGCGGCCTTGCGGGAACATCTCCTGTTATTGCTGATGGCGTTGTGGAAGGAGGACACGGTTTTCCTGAGCGATGTCACCCTGATGATGACCGGTTCGGTCGACCGTAGTGATTTGGACCTCTCCCGATTTCAAAGCGAAATCGGTGACATGATGGCGAAATTCCGTAAGGCTGCGCTTGCCGAGATGCAGATCGGACCGCTGTTGCAGGAAATGAGTGCGATCGCACTTCGACATGGTGTGCCGATGCCAGCGTCGCTCACCCTTGCCGCCAAAGCTCTGGCGCAGGTCCAGTTGGCGACCGCGAACCTTGACCCACAACTCGATCCCTATGATGTCGCAGGCAAGTTCTTGATGCGTGTCATGATCAAGCAGATGGGAGCCGCTCTCGACCCCAAAACACTCGCGTATCAAGCACAGAAGCTCAAGGTGCGAGCGGAACGTGTAGCCGAAGCCGTCGAGCATCTGATCGGCGCCCGTCCCGGTCAAAAACTTGTGGTGAATTTCAGGGCCAACTCGCTCGAAGATATGGTTCGCCGGACAGGCCGACGCCTTGCGTTGGGCTTAGCGGCCGCAGCGAGCCTCCTTTCCAGCGGGCTCTCCGTCACGTCGGCAACCGCGGCGGATTGGGTGCCGATGGCATTTGGGGTTGTCGCGGGGCTCCTGACTCTTGCGCTGATCGTCGATCTGTTTCGTAACCGTTGAGTAGGCCTTGTACGATTGCTGCAGATCAAGGCCTGGTTTCTTCGCGCTTGATCGAGCGCAAGATGGCTCGCTCAAGCAGGTAGGCGATCACCGACATGCCGATGCCGATGAGCCCGCGCTCTATGCGGTGGAGAAAGGAATGCCTGCCGATTTTCATGGTGGGAGGATTGTCGACCATGCGGACAGTATCGATCAAACCCTTGTCGGATTCAAGACGCCGTGGATCGATATCACCCTGTCAGCGAGACAGAGGTACTCAGCATGAATGATCGTGTCAGTACATGGTTGGAAAGCCTCGGTCTCGGTCGATATGGAGAGGTATTTCGGCAGAATGCCGTGACATGGGACGTTCTGTCGGAACTGAACGATGACGACTTGGTATCGATGGGTATGTTGCTGGGCCATCGGAAAAAACTCTTACGCGCCGTTGCGCAACTGCCGCAAGGCCGAGAAGGCGAGGAGATATCGCCGCAGTCGATCACAATAGGACAGGAGGGATCACCATTTCTCCAGGGGCAGGGTCAAGGAGAGCGGCGTCAGTTGACGGTGATGTTTTGTGATCTTGTGGGCTCAACAGCGTTGGCTCGCCGACTGGATCCCGAGGATCTCCAGGCGGCCATCCGACGTTTTCTCGATGCCTGCGGTCAAGCGGTGAATCGATTCAACGGATATATTGCAAAGTATATGGGGGACGGGCTCCTCGTGTATTTCGGATATCCTCATGCCCATGAGCATGATGCGGAGCGAGCGATTCATGCCGGACTGGCCATGCTGGAGTTGGTGAAGGCCCTTCCCGGCGACGACCTTTCTGATCAGGGCCATGAGATTGCCGCGCGGATCGGGATCGCGACCGGTCACGTCATGGTGGGCGAAGTGATCGGACAGGAAACCGCAAAGGAACGGTCGGTATTCGGTGAAACGCCGAATCTGGCCGCTCGGCTACAGGCTCTCGCAATGCCGAACCAACTGGTCGTGGATTCGGCGACCAAGCGCCTTGTCGGAAGTGAATTTGAATGTGTGGATAAGGGCGAATTCTCGCTCAAGGGATTCGACGTGCCCGTCCAAGTCTGGCACGTTCTCGGCGCCACACCGTCGGCCAGCCGTTTCGAGTCGTATCGATCCGCCAGACTCGCCAATTTCATCGGGAGAGAGCAGGAAACGGCACTGCTCTTGGGGCGCTGGCGTGAGGCTGTCAGCGGTGAAGGACAGGTGGTCCTCCTTTGCGGTGAGGCCGGTATCGGTAAGTCTCGACTTGCCCGTAGCCTACGAGAGAGACTTGCGGATGAGCGCTGCCAGACGATCGAACTGCAATGCTCACCCTATCACACCAATACGGCCTTGTATCCCGTGATCCAGTTTCTTCGCCAGGCGGCGGGGTTGACCGGTTATGATAGCCCTCAAATCCAACGACACAAGGTCGAGGCTCTCACAGGGAAGAACGCCGTCGATGATCAGAAGATCGTGTCGCTCTTGGCGGATTTGCTTTCGATCCACGCAGATGCCCGGTATCCGTCACCGAACGTGTCACCTGAAACACGCAAGGAATGGACGCTCGAAGCCCTCGTGCAGCAACTACAGAGATTGGCGGGTGACTGTCCGACATTATTCATTGTGGAGGATGCACATTGGCTTGACCCTACCACGATGGATCTGTTGACGAGAACTATCGACCGTATCCAGCAGATGCGAGTCCTCTTACTCATCACGTTTCGCCCGAATTTTAAACCGGTATGGACAGAATATGGCCACGTGACTTTTCTGACTCTGAGTCGGTTGCCTCGTCGGCATAGCATCAAACTCCTTGCATCGATGACAGGAGGAAAGGCGCTTCCGCCGGAGGTGGAGCAGGTCATACTGTCTAAGACAGACGGGGTCCCGTTGTATATTGAGGAGTTGATGGAAAACATGCTCGAGTCGGGGGTGCTGACCGAGGAAAGCGATTCGTTCAGTTGGAGGTGTTCATTAAAGGATGTGGCCGTTCCCAATAGTCTGCAAGCGTTGCTGATGGAACGCGTGGATCGACTAGGACCGGCAAAGGAAATCGTTCAGGTCGGTGCAGCAATCGGACGGGAATTTACGTATGAGCTGTTGCGAGCCATCGTTACCGTACCGGACAGTGAGCTCATGCGCGCACTCGACCTGTTTACGGACTCGGGCCTGATTCTGCAAGATGGGCGTATTCCCCTGGCGCGGTATCATTTTAAACATGCGCTTGTTCAGGATGCGGCTTATAACACGCTCCCCAAAAAGTCTCGGAGAATGCTCCATGCCCGTATCGCCAAAACATTGGAGGACAAATTTGCAGAGCGTGTAAAAACGGAGCCGGAACTGTTGGCACACCATTCCGAGCAGGCCGGTTTGTCCGAAGCCGCCTTGACCTATTGGCATCGTGCGGCACGAAGGGATGCCGGCCTGTCGGCGAATCGTGAAGCGATCAGTCATTTCAATAGCGCCTTAGCCGTGCTCAAGGATTTGCCGGAGAGTCGACAGCGTGATGCCTTGGAATTAGAGCTTTTGATCGCGCGAGGGGCGCCGATGGTGACGGTCAAAGGATATGCTTCCCAGGAGATTGAGCGCAATTATCTCAGGGCCAGGGAGATCTCCCATGAAGACAGTAATTCCGAGCATCACTTTCTCGCCATCTGGGGGTTATGGGTATTTCACCTGGTTAGAGGGCCTCTCGGACAGGCATGCGAACTAGCCGAAAATCTCCTTTCCTTAGCCAGCCGTCAGCAAAACCCGGATCTGCTGATCCGGGCCCATGAGAGTGTGGGCTCGACTTATTCCTTTCTCGGCCGGTTTGATGAAGCCAAGACTCACCTATTGGTCGCAAAGTCGCTGTATGATCCCGCAAGACATCGCTCGCAAGTCCTCCCCTACACGCAAGATCCTGGTATTACCGCAAGAATTATCCTGGCGAGGACGTTATGGATTCTGGGGGAAGTCGATCAAGTCGAAGCGCTGGCGCAGGAGGCCATCGGCATGGCGAGGGAGTTGCAACATCCCTTCACGTTGGCATTTACCTTAGCCACAGTTTCTTGGGTCTATTCCATCCTTCGTGATGTAGAGCAAACGGTGAGTCTTACCGAAGAAGCGATCGCGCTTTCGATAAAATACTCATTCGAAGTGCCTTTGGCATGGGCGACATTCTTTCAAGGATGGGCTATGGCCGAAATGGGAAAGGAGGAGGGTTTCGAAAGGTTGATGAACGGACTTTCGGCTATGCAAGCGGCCAAAGTGAGTCTGAACAACACGCATACGTTGGCTCTGCTCGCAGAGGTATATTTGCATAAGAAACGTATCGACGAAGGTCTAGCGGTACTTGGAGAGGCGCAGGAGATTGTTCGTTCCCAGGGAGAACGGTGTTGGCAAGCGGAACTTCTTCGGCTGAGAGGAGAGCTGCTGTTAGAGCAATCGGGGGAATCGGTTTCGGCTGCGGAACACAGTCTTTCTGAAGCCCTGGAGATCGCCAGGAGCCAGCATGCAGGAATGCTTGAGCTGCGCGCTGCGACAAGTATGGCGAAGTTATTCAGGAGACTCAATCGACCAGATGACGCGAGGCTGGTCTTAGAATCAGTCCGGCTCCGGTTTGACGGTCGAATAACCAATCCAGAATTGGTTGAGGCTCAAACAATTCTGCAACAGCTTGGAGGGTGAGATTGGTTACTCTTGTGGTTCAATCGCTATTGTGTATGCTGGGTGGCCGATGCGTCTGACCATTCTCGGGTCCGGCACCAATGTCCATCCGTCTCGGGCGGCTGCAGGCTATCTCATCCAGACGGACCAGACCATGCTGTTGGACTTCGGCCCGCGTACGTTGATGAATCTGATCAAGAGCGGTGTGGATCGCCATCGGATCACCCACATTCTGTTTTCCCATTTTCACGCCGACCATTTTTCCGATTTTATTACCTTCTTCTTCGACGCGCTGATCTATACCAAGCATGAAGGCGGTCGGAGGCCTGACTTGACGCTGATCGGCCCCAAGGGTACGAAACCTCTGATCAAGAGTATGATGGCCACGTTCCCCAGCTTCTCAAATCCGCCGTTTCGGGTGCGTATCAAAGAGGTTGGAGTTCGACCGTTCGAAATCGGTGACACACGCATCATTCCCCGGCCGGTCGTCCACGTTGCGGATCTTCATTGTGTAGGCTATCGCCTTGAATACAACGGTAAGGCGCTCGTCTATTCCGGTGACACGCAGTACTGCGATAGCCTGGTGCGACTCTGTGACACTGCCGATCTTGCCGTGCTCGACTGCTCATTTCCCGCCAACAAACCCGGACCTGTCCATATGCATGCCGGCGAGTGCGGGCGGGTGGCCCAAGAGGCCGGTGTGGGGAGCTTGGTGTTATCGCACTTCTATCCGATAGCGGACCGATACGACGTGAAGGCGCAAGCGTCGGAGGAATATGGAGGAAGGATTCGGAAGGGCAAAGACCTGCTGACGATCGCGCTCTAACAGGATGCTCAAAAAGGCCGTCAGCATCTTGTAGGTTAAGGTCGAGGCTAAGGTTGAGCGAATTCAAATCCCTTCTTAACCGTAACCTCGGCCTCAGCGTGTTCAGTTTCGCTCGCTGCGGCCTTGCCTGTGGAGTGGCGCGTCTTAGCGTGCCGGGGGTGGGTGGGTGCGACCGTTGGCCATGGTGAACATCCTGAGGACGTCTCTGCGTCAGGCCGCAACTCTTCATGGCCGTCTATGTCCATCGACCAAAATAGTTTTTCCGCAGCCTGCCGGCCTAGAGTCCGTCTTCGCGAGGTTCCCCGCCGAGGATGGCCATAAATTTCGTCAGGCGGGATGTTTTGGCATGGTCATCGGTCTTGGAATAGATCGCCAAGAGATTCTTGACCATGCGCGACAAAATTGCGCGGACAGGGATGGGTTGCAGGTACTTGTCGTCGAATCCGTAGCCCGCTTCGGTCAGAAAGCGGGCGCAATTTTTTTCGGTGAGCAATGCCCCGCCGTTGAAGCAGTCGATGAAGACTTTATACCGGTCTGATTCATACTTCACCAGAAAATGCCCCGGCATCCCGATACCGAACAGCGGGAGCTCAAGACGCTGTCCGATGAGCAGATATACGACCGACAGACTGATCGGAATACCCACTCTTCGGTCCATGACACAATTGAGAAAGCTGTTTTCCGCTTCATAGTAGTTCTTGGTGTTGCCCTTGAACCCCTGCTCGGCAAAGATGTAGCGGTTCAGCGCATTCACGGTTTCCTCGCCTGATGTCCGTGAGCCGATTCGTGCCCGTACTTCTTGAGCCATGGTATCCAGTTTTTCACGGTAATAGGTCACGTCCAGAGCCGGATAGGCATGGCGGGCGATCAGAAAGGCGCCGGACTCCAAGTTCATGGCGTGGTCCGGGAGTTCCGACAGTTCAACCAGTTCGTCTTCGATTTTGGTCCAATGGATTTCTTCGAGGACGGATGCGATTCGATCAGCCATCTCTGGTTGTTCGATTTCAGCCTCTTGCAGTAGGGGCACTGCCGGAGGGCCGATCGTGATCAGCTTCCCGCTTATAGTTCGGACGATTCGCTCGTCCTCGTCGGAGAGCAACCGAATCAGCGCGCGAATCTGGCTTTCCGGAACGAGCATCGTTAACCCATCGCCCGTTGGAACGCCTTTGCCCCGCCGTACAAACATACGGCGTCAAAGATGATCATGACGATCACGACCATCCCGACATGAGGCAGCGCCTCGCTCCATCCAGACAAAATGAGCGGGCGTACGGCGTCAATGGCCCACGTCATGGGATTAAATTTTGCCAGGAAACTCATCCATCCCGGCATGGCAGACAGCGGTACCAGGGCGGAGCTCAAGAAAATCATGGGCAAAGACAAGAATCCCAGAACGGAGAAGAAGTCGCCGTGACTCTTCACGGAGAAGGCCATGGCCATGGAAATCGCCGTCAGCCCGAC
>JAOUPN010000147.1 GCA_029879905.1 Nitrospira sp.
GCCGCCTCTGATTCGAAAACCCTGATAGCAACCGACCAGTGCAATGATCATTGCAAAAAACGGAGCCTTGGCAAGACCGATCAGAAAATGCCGTACTGCGACAGCTTCTTCAAATCGCGCCAGAAATTCTGTGAAACTCACGTTCAACTGATTCGAAGCAATGAGCATGCCACCAAACACGCCCAGAATATCCGCGTAGACCGTCAGGAGAGGTAGAGCGACGACGAGCGCAAACGCCCTCGGGAGTACCAACAGGTTGATGGGCGAGATGCCAAGCGTCCGAACGGCATCCAATTCCTCGGTCACTTTCATCGTGCCGATCTCGGCCGCATAGGCCGATCCCGAGCGGCCGGCGATCAAAATCGCTACGATCAGGGGTGCAATCTCCCGAACGAGTGAAATACCGACGAGATCGACGATAAAGATATTCGTACCGAACTTGCGAAGCTGTTCCGCTCCTTGATATGCCAACACGATACCGACGAGAAACGTCAGCAGGCCGGTGATGCCAAGGGCATGTACCCCATCGAATTCCACAACCCGAAGCACCGCCCGCCATCGAATCGTGTGCGGCCGCGCAAGGGCCCTGGCAAAAGCAACGGCAGTTTCCCCCAGAAACTCGACGGCATCAAGAGCCGCTTCCTTACGCCCCCTGACCTTCCGAGCAAGTTGCTCCTCCCATCCGCTCCGGTGAGGACGAGTTGCGTGATTGAGGGCCGAACGGGTTTCAACCAGACGGACCAGTTCCGCAAATTCCGGCTTCAGCCCTTGAAGAGAGACGGTGCGGCCAAGGCGGCGTAAATCATTGAGGCTTTTCTGTAACAACAATGCGCCGCCGGTGTCCATGGCGGTGACCTCGCCGGCGTCACAAATCACGTCACGAGCGTCGGGCCATCGGAGCTTTCCGATGCGGCACTCCAGTTCGGACAGATACGGGAGGTTCCACGCCCCACGGCAGTGCACCACATTGTCCCTGACGGAGATGGTCGCCTGTTGTTCCACCGGCTTCTTTCATTCAACGGCCGCCCCCGTTTCACGATCGAGCGGGGCGCCCGTTTATAAATAGTATCTATACCTACCTGACAGTGGTGGTCTATTCAAACCTTTTCCATGATCGCCTTGAGTTCCGTCCCACTGATCACCTCTTGCTCCAAAAGCAATTTTGCGCCGTGCTGCAAGACGACCCTCTTGTCTTCCAACAATCGTTTCACCCGTTCATACTGTTCGTCAATGATTCGGCGCACCTCGCAATCGATTTCCCGCGCGGTCTCTTCCGAATAATCCCCCTTCTCGGACCCGACGGGAAGCTGAAGAAACTGCGGTTGACGTTCCCGTTCCAGCGTAATGGTGCCCAATTTTTCGCTCATTCCATAGGCCTTGACCATGCTCTTGGCGATATCCGTGGCCTTCAGCAGATCGTTTTGTGCGCCGGTGGACGCTTCGCCGAACGTCAACTCTTCCGCGATTCGACCTCCCAGCAAGACCGCGACTTTGTTTTCGAGCTCTGATTTCGTCATCAGGAACCGGTCTTCTGTCGGAAGTTGCAATGTATATCCGAGTGCAGCAACGCCGCGCGGGATAATCGATACCTTCTGAACCTGGTCCGTTCCGGGCAACGACATGGCAACGAGGGCATGCCCCGTCTCATGATAGGCCACCCGTTCCTTCTCCATTTTATTCAGCACCCGATTTTTCTTTTCCAGCCCGGCGACGACACGCTCAACCGCCTCTTGCAATTCAGACGCCCCCACCTGATCCTTACCGCGTCGCACAGCCAGTAAGGCAGCCTCGTTGATGATATTCGCCAAGTCTGCACCGGAAAATCCGGGGGTCATGGCTGCGACACTTTCAAGATCGGCATCCGAACTCAGGGCCACTTGCTTGGCATGGACACGGAGAATAGCCAAGCGACCGAGCTTGTCCGGACGGTCGACCGTCACATGACGATCAAATCGTCCCGCCCGTAGGAGAGCCGGGTCGAGAATTTCCGGGCGATTGGTCGCCGCCATCAGAATCACACCCACACGCGGATCGAACCCGTCCATTTCAACCAGCAGTTGATTGAGCGTTTGCTCACGCTCCTCATGTCCCATCGGCCCCATGCCGCGCGCTTTTCCGAGGGCGTCGAGCTCGTCGATGAAAATAATGCACGGTGCCTTCAACTTCGCTTGATCGAATAGGTCACGCACACGGGCCGCCCCGACGCCGACAAACATCTCTACAAACTCCGAACCACTGATACTGAAGAACGGCACCCCCGCTTCACCGGCCACGGCACGGGCCAGTAGTGTTTTTCCGGTCCCTGGAGGGCCGACCAGCAGAATGCCTTTAGGGATCTTGCCGCCCAATTTGGTGAACTTCTCCGGGGTCTGGAGAAACTCAATGACCTCTCGTAATTCTTCTTTGGCCTCATCCACCCCGGCGACATCCGCGAACGTCACCTTGATGTCCTTCTCCATGTAGATCTTGGCTTTGGATTGGCCCACTTGCATAAACCCGCCCTGGGCTTGCCCCATCCGACGAAGGATAAACAGCCACACGCCGATGAACAGGGCGACCGGCAAGACCCACGACAGAAGATCACGCCAAAAGGTCGTCTCGATCACCCCGGCGAAAACAACGCCATGCTCGTTGAGTTCTCGAACCAGATCCGGATCCTCGACGCGGATCGTCGCAAACAGCTGCCCTGTTTTGGCCTCCCCCTCGGGTTTGAGCATACCGTTCAGCCTCTTGCTGCTCACGGAGACTTCCGCAACCCTGTCTTCCGCAACCCAGCTTTTGAACTGGCTATAGGGGATTTCTTCGACGTGATTCAGCGCCACAATGAAGTCATGCACCAAAATGACGGCCATGACGGCAAGTAGGACATACCAAAATGAAAAGGATACTTTTTTGTTCATCGATCGCGCGACCCCCTTTCGGTCCGACAAACTCACCCACACTCTTCATGAGAGCATGTATGGCCACCAAGGATTCGCTGCTACGACAAGCCTGCGGGTCTGACAGGGACGGCCCCACGCGAAGACCCGTCTCGCTCGCCTCGCGACCCGCCGAGGCGGGCGCGGGAAAGCCTAGCAGGAAGCTGAACAATCCGCCAGCATTGTTTCTCACGGCATGAAAGGAGAAGGTAAAACGTAAGAAGTGACGAGACGAGGTGCCGTAGATGCACCTCGTCGAGATCGTCACTCCGCGGCCTGCTAAAACATAAAATACGCCCCAAGCCCGATCGATTCGATCTTTTGGTTCATGAAAAACTGGCCATAGGGATTATGTCCATAGAAATACGTCGCCATGAGGCGAAAACGACGCTGAGAACCCGTTCGGGACCATTCGAATCCGCCAAGAACATTGGTATCGATGAGCCAGGAATGTTGGTCCATCGACTTGAAATCCGCCGACAACACCGGCGTAACGACCAGCCGGTCGAGGAACGGCACCAGAAACTGCGTACGCATCGACGGAGCCCGCGCCTCGAACCCCCACTGAATTCGCCCTGCACCAAGGGTTGAGGGTTCGCGATGCACCAGATACCCGCCTCCTCCATAGAGGCGAAGCCACCGCTGGTAATCATAAGACACAATGGCATCCACTTCCTCAATGCTAAGCGTCACCCGGTTGAAGTTGCGATTGCTGAGCAAGAATTCATCGCCGATATGGCTGCTTTGGTGATAATACCGAAGTCTCGCCGACCATTTCCCCGAGCGCCAGGAGATCGGAATACCCACGTTAAAATCGGTGTTGATCAGCGCAGCGTTGCTCGTATCCAGATCGAACTGTGCGAAGATGCCGGTAAGCAAGCCGATTTGCCATCCGTCACATCCCTGCCGTTTCGTATAAAATCCAAAGTTTTCTCCGATAGCTACCGACCCGAGATTGTACGACGATCCGCCGTTACGAGGATTGGCATGTTGCCAAATGGCGAAAAACTGCGGCTGCTTCGGGTCCGCCATGAGGGGTTGAAACACATCGTCGGACGGAAAGGCTTCGCTCGTGTCCCCGGCACTCATCCGATCGTACCGGCAATCCAGAACCGGTTTTACCTTCTCTTCATCCTGCTTTGCTGATTCCGGCTCCTCCGCATAGGACTGTCCGGCAACCAGAACGGCACAACACACAATTCCGACTCTACAGAGCTTCAACAGCATCTCCCGACCCATGTTCCTCCCTCTCTCTAACCGTATACTGAATACTGGTCCCCTGAGCACCATCTATCCCAATGAAAGCTCTTTTCGATAGCATATTTCCGGAGACAAATTCACCCACTCCTATGGGGGATTACCCCGTAACGACGGGGGTTCTGCCTCCTTTAGGGGTACGTACTTATGATTAGTGTACGGATAAACACAACCGGCGGTAGGTAGGCCGGCAAGGGGCTACCAAGGATGCAGTGGACTGCCCCCCCCTTCCTCGCGTCCGCCTCGGCGATCCGTCGGGCGAGACGGGTCCGCGCGTGGGGGCTGTCCCTGTCCGAACCACAACCCGTGCGAACAACGAGCGTTACTCAAAGGTTAAGGCTGAGGTTGAGGCTAAGGAGGACCTGTGTCCAATGCTGAATTGATCGGAATGATTGACTCGTCGATGAGACTCAAAGCAGGTCCTCCATACCAATTGGCGGTTAATGATTTACGTTCTACGTCTCCAAACTGAACGCTCAGGATCATGCGTTCGCCTTGTCAGATGGTTCAGGATGGGTGTAAGGTGATGGTCGGCAATATTCCTCAGTCAGGCACAACATGAACGAGCAAAAACTCCTGGATCGAATCGTAGTGAACCCCGATATTTTCGGTGGCAAGCCGATTATCAGAGGACTGCGGGTCGCCGTTGAGCATGTGCTGGGCATGCTGGCTGCCGGGGAGACACCGGAGACAATTTTGAAAGAGTACCCGTTTTTAGAGCGAGAAGACCTTCAGGCCTGCCTGCTCTTTGCACACCGGTCATTGCGTGGCGAGCAGGTGCATGAACGTATGCCCCTAACCAAATCGGCATGAAATTCCTGCTTGATGTCTGCGCCTCGTCCCATGCACTTCGCACATTCCTGACAAACCTTGACCACGATGTCCGGCTCATGGGAGCAAGCGATCCTTGCGCCTCAGATGACGCGCTTTTGGGTATGGCACACCAAGAAGGCCGTCTGGTAATCACGCTCGATAAAGACTTTGGCGAATTGGTCTTCGTACAGCGCCGTCCCCACGCCGGCATCATTCGATTTCTTGATATGCCGATCGCGGAACACGTCACGGCGATGCAAGAACTGCTCTCCGGCTATGAGGCTGATCTCTTATCAGGAGCCATGATCGTGGTCACACGCGGCCGGATTCGTGTTCGTCCATCATCGGGAGTCTAACTAGAGTGCGTTGAATTCGTCTGCGGTGAGACCGGCCTGGCGAATCAACTTGCGAAGGAGCCCAGGGCCGAGTTCATCATGTTGGGGGATGGAGAGCATGTATTCATATCCGGATCGTACCATCATCACGTGAGAGCCCCGTTGCCGTGCAACCGTCCACCCCGCCCGCGCAAATTTCCGCACGGCGTCGGCTCCGGAACACAACCGCAGGCGGTCGGCCATTACACCACGACCTCGACCATCCGTTCGGCATCGACGGCTTGTTTCGCCTCCATGACTTCAAGCCACCCTTCGATGGCCTCTTTCACATTGGCAATTGCCTCGTCCCGCGTCTTTCCTTGAGACAGACATCCCGGCAAGGCCGGCACCTCGGCGACAAAATAGCCCGCTTCATCCTGTTCCACCACCACATGGAGTTTCATGCCTGCATGCTCCTTTCACAGCCCCATTGCCGATCCATTATCGGGAAGACCTCGACGAGGGTCAAGCAATCCGCTGGATACAACAGATCTTCAAGCAATACCTGCCTAATGACATGAGACCAGCCAACTTGCAGACAGTTGAGAGCGAGACCTGTTCCACACACCAAATACACCAGAGAAACGAGACAAACCAAACAAACCCTTTTCTCCAACTTCGTTGCCCAATTTCCGATCCGGCGGTAGGGTGTGGGAACCGAAGGAGGGACTATGCTCACACGTGCTCTGATGTTGTTGGTCTTGGCCATAACCGGATGCAGCCAAAGCGGGCAAAATACTGGCCCCTACCATATCTCTTCCTTGTCCGAGGATGAACGGCTGCGGTGGGAGGCTGACAAGCGAGAATTCCTGCAACTTGAGGATCTCGTCATCGGAACCGGCCCCGTCGCGGCGCGCGGCCGCCGTGTCACCGCCGACATCGAGGTCCGATACACTGATGGGACCGTGGTCTATCGTGGCCCCATTATCAGCTTCCCTGGCTTCGTCATTCTCAATATCCGTGATCGCAGAGTCCTGAGCATACCTGCTCAGGACGGCATCGATCTCGGCTTGAACGGCATGGCCGTCGGAGGACGGCGGCGCATCACCATCGATCGCAAACTCGTCTGCAGTCACGTCGCTGAGAGCGCCCCCCCCCGTGCGTTCTGTAACCTGACTACGGCCCCCAAAAATCCTATTGAAGTCTATAAGCGAACCTTGATCGTCGAAGCCACCCTGACTGAATCCTGCAACCCCGTGATCACCTGGCAAGGCATTTATGTGTTCGGCGACTACCTGATTAAGTTGAAGGCCTGCCGAGAAGAATCCCGTCCCACCATCGATCCCTCCGCCCCCATCTGGCATTACTACGACCGGTGAAGCAGGGGCAAGACCGGACCAGTTCGCCAACGCCGCGCCCTGACAAAGAAATGTCCTATCTCTTGTGCGGTCTCTCGCCCAGGCAGCTATCTCCCTCGCCCCTGCTCCACCCTCACCTCTCCATCCTTGAAGGGCGAGGGAACATGAGTGGCACCGACAGAAATCCTGAACAACCAAACAGACTCCTCTGACTTTTGTGTCGGTACACAGACCGGGGTCCGCCGGGAGTCGGAGCGTGGTTGCCGGACGAGCGGGGTCCCACCGAGCCTGAGCCGGGCAGGAAAGCGGAAACTGACGAGTCAGCGAGGAATTTCCGAAGGCTTCCACCCGGCACAGGCCGGAAGGGCCGCTCGCGGAGGCATCACGCGATGACGTCCTGCTGGACCCCGGAACTCAAGTTGGCCATTGAACCCACACGAATGCCTGACGAGCCAGACGATTTGCTCCCCGCCGCTATTTCCTCTTCCGCGACGTCTTCGCCCTGTTCCGCCCGTTCCACCGCCACTCCCGGATCTCCGGCATATCCTCGCCGTGCTCGGCGATGTACTGTTTGTGTTCGACGCGTTTGTCGCGGAGGGCCTGTTTCACATAATCGGCACGGGAACCGTGCAAGGGAATGCGATCGATCACGTCGGCCACAAGATGAAACCGGTCGAGATCATTCATCACCGCCATGTCAAACGGCGTCGAGGTCGTGCCCTCTTCCTTGTAGCCGCGCACATGCAAGTTCTTGTGATTGGTCCGCCGGTAGGTCAGCCGATGAATCAGCCAGGGGTAGCCGTGGAAGGCAAAGATGATCGGCTTGTCGGTCGTGAACAGCGCGTCGAATTCTCTGTCGGACAAGCCGTTCGGGTGTTCGGATGGGGGTTGCAGCTTCATCAAGTCCACCACGTTGACTACGCGCACATGCACATCCGGCAAATGCTCACGCATGAAGGACACCGCGGCCAGCGTTTCCATCGTCGGCACATCGCCGCAGCAGGCCATAACCACATCCGGCTCACTGTCCTTGTCGTTACTGGCCCATTTCCAAATGCCGATACCGGCCGTGCAATGGGTGATGGCTTCATCCATGGTAAGCCACTGTGGCGACTTCTGCTTCCCGGCCACGATGACGTTGACCAAATTCCGGCTGCGCAAACAGTGGTCCGTCACCCACAATAACGAATTGGCATCGGGCGGCAGGTACACACGGATGATCTCACCTTTCTTGTTCACGACATGGTCGATGAAGCCGGGATCTTGATGGCTGAATCCATTATGGTCCTGCCGCCACACGTGAGAACTCAGGAGATAATTTAATGAAGCGATCGGCCGCCGCCAGGGAATGTGGTTGCAGACCTTGAGCCACTTGGCATGTTGATTGAACATCGAATCGATGATGTGGATGAAGGCTTCATAACAAGAAAAGAAACCGTGCCGCCCGGTCAGGAGATAGCCCTCCAGCCATCCCTGACACTGGTGCTCACTT
>JAOUPN010000148.1 GCA_029879905.1 Nitrospira sp.
AAATAGAGCGCATCGCCGGTCACAAGATAACGGCGATGGTTATTCTCCGCCTCATCCATCGCCACATCGATATCACTGAGGAGTTGAACCAGTTCGTGACTCCGAGTGTCGAATACGCTGTTGTCCGCCACAATACTGGCGTTGCGATAGGATACGGCACTGATCACGAGGATGCCCACAAAGACGAGACCGAAGCTTGATAAAATACGACGCTCGATGGTCAGCGCTGTGAACCAAACAATCGGCGTCCGCCAGAACCGACCGGGATCCCGATGATCACGTGGAATCCTGTCACCGGCGACCTCATCGGTCGGCGCAAGGGGAGCCTTGGGATCGTTGTTGGTCGCCGTTTCCATTGGAGAACGTCAGCCAGGTACAATTTACTGACGAGTGCAGACCATACTTTCGTTAGGGTTCTTTTTACACGATACCGGTAATTCTACCAGAAGATCAGGAAGGAGAAACCAGGGAAACTATCCACCAAACGGATGAATTGTCGAGGTGATCGCAGTCGATTGCCCCGCCATATTGGAAAACATCACCGTCGCACCGACCAGCCAATCAATGAACGGTTGCGGATAAATACCGATAATTAATGTCCCGGCTAAACCGATGTACACCACAGTCCGCATCGTACCTGAAACCGCGATAGGAGATGGATCAACCGGCTCACTGATATACATCTTTTTCACGACGATTAAATAGTAATACATGGAGATCACAATGTTGATCAATCCAACGGTGATCAGCGTGTAGAGACCCTCTTTGATCGCAGCCACAAAAATGTACAGTTTTCCGATAAATCCGGCTAATGGAGGAACACCTGCCAGCGACAACAGGAACAGCAGCATGGCAAAGGCCAAAAACGGCGATCGTCTATTCAACCCACTGTAGTCGTCGATCTCTTCGCTGCCGATCGCATGGCTCACGGCAATAACTACGGCAAAGGCTCCGATATTGGCAAAAAGATATGCCAAGAGATAAAACAGGATCGCATCACTTCCCATTTTTGTTCCAGCGGCCAAGCCGATTAACACGTTTCCAACCTGGGCGATACCCGAATAGGCCAGAAGGCGTTTGATATTCCTCTGCGCAATCGCCACGATATTGGCATATGTCATCGACAGGATTGAGACGGCAACGAGGAGCAAGATCCACATCGGCTTGAACGAAGCCAAGGCGACAAAGAAGATGCGCAGTAGGATCGCAAACGCGGCGCCCTTGGGGGCAATAGACAAGAAGGTCGTCACCGGCGTCGGAGCGCCGTGATATGTGTCTGGAATCCAGGCATGGAAGGGGACCGCTCCGATTTTGAACCCCAACGCAGCAAAAATGAGCAAAAATCCGATAATCGTTCCGGAGGTCGGCTTCAGAGTCATGTCCGAAAAAACAATCCTGCCTGACTCTCCATAGACCAGACTGATCCCGTACGCAAGGAGCCCTGCTGCAAACACGCCGAGGACGAAGAATTTCAGCCCTGCTTCATTGGATGCCGGATCCTCTCGGAGATATCCCACCAGCACATAGAATCCCAATGTTGAAAATTCAAGGGTTACAAAGAGGGACAAGAGATCATTCGCCGACGCCATGAACATCATGCCGATTGCGGACATGACCACAAGGACATAATATTCCCCGCGGAAAAATGTAAATCGATCGACATATTGGACGGAAATCAAGATGACGAGGGCCGTCGACGCGACCACAAACATCTTGAAAAACAGCGCCATGCGGTCGAGCACAAACATGTCGCGGAACAACGTGCCGGTGACATGGCTGACATCGAACCACACGAGAAATCCCAAGGTTACCAGCAACCCGGCAACGCTGAGATAGGCCAGTCTCTCCTTAGGCAATCGTGGAAAGGAAAAGTCCACGGTCAATATGACACAGAGCCAGCAGGTCAGAAATATCTCCGGCAAGAGCAACAGGAGATCAGCAAGGGATAGAGTCAGATTAAAGGTCATTCCGACCTCCCTGACGCATGAGACGTGAGCTGTGCCAGACCGTCGGCGCCCATGGTAACCGTGGCCTCCGTTGGGTGATCCATCGCTTCACGTTTCACGTCTAACATTTCACGTTCTTGGGAGGCGACCGGAACCACATGGGTGATCCTCGCAATCAACGGATCCACACCCGATCGAACGACGTCATAGAGATGCATGGGCAAAATCCCAAATCCCACGCTGACCGCAATCATCACCAACAACGGCAATCGATCTACGGTTGCAACAGCATCGCGCGTCTGACTGTATTTCTGGTCCATTGGTCCGTAGAACAGACTGCGCATCATTTTAAAGAGATAGGCCATGGTGAGGACAATGCCGAGCACCGCCACAACCACTTGGAACGGATATTTCTCCCAGCTCCCGACAATGATCATGACTTCAGCGATAAAATTGACCGTCCCGGGCATACCGATCGACGCCATACACCCGACAACAAAACATCCGGATATGAACGGCATCTTATTCGAAAGGCCTCCCAACGAAGGCAGGTTGCGCGTGTGAGTCTGGTCATAAACCCACCCGGCCATAGCAAAGAGCATCCCGGTAGCCATGGCATGGGCAAACATATAGATCACTGCGCCACTCAGGCTTATGTAATTTAACGCCGCCATACCCAAGAACACATAGCCCATGTGACTTGAGCTGGAGTAGCCGATGACATACTTCGTATCTTTGGCATAGAAGGCGACAAAGCCTCCGTAGATGATGCTGAAGATACACAGCACGGCGGCAATCGGCATCATCTCTCTCGTCGTCTCCGGAAGAATTTCAAATGCCACGCGGATAATCGAAAAGTGTCCCAGCTTCATAAGAACGCCGGCATGAAGCATACTGGTTGCCGCAGGAGCCGCCGCGTGACCGACGGGAGACCATGAGTGCAAGGGCCAAATCGGCGCGATCGAGGCAAATCCAAAGAAGATCAGCACCCAAATGATCTTATCGAGTGTCGTCCCAAGGACTGGGATATTCATGAGGGTGGTCTGTTCACGGAGAACCAAGATATCAAAGGTATCGACCCCTGAATATTTATAGATCAGCAAAATACCCATCAGTGCGGCAACCGCAAACGCCGACAAGAACAGCACTAATTTCATTGCCGCATATTCTTTGCTGTTCGAACCGAAGTTGAAAATGAACCCGACCGAATCCCTTTGTTTGAGCCCCTCGGAATCCGTCATCTCGAGATACTTTTTCGTATGGCTGCCCCACATGCCGAGGAGCAAATACATGGGAATGACCGACATCTCGTAGAAGAAATACAGGAAGAAAAGATCCAGCGACATGAAGACGCCGATCGTTGCAGCGGCCAGAATCAGCAACCAGATATAAAATTCTTTGGTTCGATCCGTAACGTGCCATGAAACAAAAATGCCCGTAAACAGTAATATGGATGAGGCCAACACCAGCGGTGTTCCGATGCCGTCGACCCCCAAATGCAGTGAAATACCGAGCTGTCTGGACCATTCAAACTTTTCAATAAATTGAAAGCCGCCTTTCACCGGGTCATAGGCATAGAACAGATAAATCGACGCCACGAGAGACACGAAGGCCGAACCCGCCGCAATGCCTCTGACAAGCATCGGCTGTCGGTTCGAGACTAATATCAGCGCCAAAGCCCCAACAAAGGGAGCGAACAGGATATACAGCAATGCGTGCTCGCCCATTGTTTCAGTGTCCTTTTCCGATTGTAGAAGATTCGAGCACCGCCACTGTGCCGTGATTCAATCGATCCACCAGAGCCTGCACCGACCCGTTCATGATCCGGAGGAAGGGGGACGGATAGAGCCCGATCCACACAATCATGATCGACAGCGACACGGCAATGATGACTTCCCGCAATTGGAGATCGTTCATCGTGCTCTTGACTGCCTTGCCGACCGGTCCAAGCATGGCCCGCTCGTAGTACCAGAGAAAATAGGCGGCTCCAAAAATGACCCCAAGCACGGCGACCGCTCCGAACCACCATTTGGCTTTAAACGCACCCATAAGAATCAGAAATTCACCCACAAAGCCGTTCGTACCAGGAAGTCCGATCGAAGCCAGACCGATGATCAAGAAGAAGATCGACAGAAGCGGGACTTGTTTCGCCATGCCGCCGAATGCCGATAACTGGGTTGTCTGCTGTCGCGAGTAGAGAAATCCGGCAATGAAGAACAAGCCGGCCGTACTGAATCCCAAATTGATCATCGTCAAGAGACTCCCCTGGAGTCCCTGATAATTCAACGCAAATAATCCCACCACCACGAATCCCAAGTGACTGATGCTGCTGTATGCCAACAACCGCCTGAAGTCCAGCTGAACCAGAGCCATCCAAGCTCCATAGAGAATCGCACACAGCCCAAGCACGACCACTACCGTCACAACGGTTTCACTCTGGGATGCATCGGGGAGCAGCGGAATGCTGAAGCGGATGAAGCCGAATGTCCCCAGTTTGACACCAGCCAACACCACGGCCATGCCGATAGGACCTTCCAATAAGGCATCGGGCAGCCAGGTATGAAATGGAAAGACCGGCGCCTTGAAGGCGAAACCCATGAACATCAGCCAGAAGATCAACACCTGTTGGTCGAAGGGAATCGGCACCAGGAGCAAGTCCAATAGATCGAAGGAATAGGATTGATCCGCATGATGGAGCGTGGCCCACTCATGATAATTGATATTCAGTAACGCGATCCCCACCAGCATGAACACGCTGCCCAACAGGGTGTACAGTACGAATTTCAGGGCCGCATAGTGACGTTCCGCCCCACCTCCCCACAGCTTGATCATGAAATAGCTGGGGATCAGCATGAGTTCCCAGAAGATAAAAAACAGAATCAGATCCAAGGAGACGAACACACCCATCGTCGTCGTCTCAAGCGCAAGAAGACACATCATGTACAGCTTGACTTGATGACGGACGGTATCCCACGAATAAATCACCACCAGCACGCTCAGGAACGCGGTAAGCCCCACAAACAACACACTGATTCCGTCCACGCCCAGGTGATAGCTGATCCCAAGAGCCGGAATCCATTGCACGCGCTCCGCAAACTGCATGGCGGACGATTCCGGCACGAAACGCAACAACACAAATATAGACAGCGCCAGTTCGACCAAAGTGATGGTCAACGTCGACGTCCGCACCATATCATCGTCCTCAAACATCCAGAGGACCATCGCGCCCAGCATGGGCAGGAAGAGGATGCATGACAGAATGGGAAAACTCGATGTAAGCTCTTCCAACATAATTACTATAAACCGCTATCCGACGCGTGCGACGTCACTGTTCGATGAAGAATTGCACCACAAGTGCCAACAAAAAGAGTCCCGCCACGATCAACGCAGCATAGTGGTGAACCATTCCGCTCTGCACTTTCCGCCCTTCTCGTGCGACGAGATGATTCCCGTAACCGATAATGTTTAGTCCCGCATACACAATGTATTTTTCGACCCACGTTGATCCGGCCGACCCCCAGTCGGCCATCTGACCGACTCCGCGCACTACACCGTCGACGACCGTACGATCAAACCAGTCGAGAAATTCCCCTAACCTTTTGAGGGGCTCAACGACGATGAAATCGTACAACTCATCGATATAATATTTATTCAGCAATGTCTTATAGGCTCCGGAGAACTTTGTGGACCATCCCTCGGCCGTCGACGGACTCACGGAATACAGATAATGCGCAAGCCCCCATCCAAGCAATGCAATTACGGTGGCGACACCCATCAAGAGCACCATCAGGCCGATACTGGCTTCATGTTCACCGAGAGGACCGATCACCGGCGCGAGAAATTGATGGAGCCAGCCATGTTCCGGCGGGAACCCCAACCCAATCCCCCCGACAACCGACAGAATGCCGAGTACCATCAAGGGGCCGACCATCACCATGGGAGACTCGTGGACATGTTCCTCAGTGTGGTGATCCATTCGAGAGGCACCGTAGAACGTCAAATAGGTCAACCTGAACATGTAGAACGACGTGAGGAATGCGCCGACGGCAGCGATACCATAGAGCAAATAGTGATCATGCACGAAGGCATGCCCCATAATCTCATCTTTGCTCCAGAACCCTGCCAACGGAGGCAGACCGGCAATGGCGATCGTGCCGATCAGGAACAGCCGGTGTGTCCATGGAATCTTTTGGCTCAATCCGCCCATTTTTCTGATGTCTTGTTCGCCGGATAGGGCATGAATCACCGACCCAGCAGACAGGAACAACAGGGCCTTGAAGAAGGCATGGGTGATGACATGGAAGACGGCCGCCGAGTAGGCGCCGATCCCGCATCCGAGGAACATGTATCCAAGCTGACTCACCGTGGAATAGGCCAGGACGCGCTTGATATCCGTTTGAACAAGTCCGATCGTGGCCGCAAACAATGCGGTGGCTCCGCCGACATAGGCCACCACGGACATTGCAACGGGAGACATATCGAAAATGACATGGTTGCGCACAATCATGTAGACGCCGGCCGTCACCATCGTTGCCGCGTGAATCAAGGCGCTCACCGGAGTGGGACCTTCCATCGCATCGGGCAACCATGTATGGAGAGGAAGCTGGGCCGACTTCCCGACCGCGCCGATCAGGAGGCACAGCGCAATGGCCGTCGCCATTTCCGGGGACAGATCACCGACCTGCGCAAACACCTTGGTGTAATCAAGCGTATGAAAATTGATGAAGACCAGAAAGATGGCCAACAAGAACCCGGCGTCGCCGATACGATTGACCACGAAGGCTTTGGTGGCCGCCTTTGCCGCCGACACTTTGTCGTAGTAATACCCGATGAGCAAATACGAACAGAGCCCGACGCCTTCCCACCCGATGAACAGCACCACATAATTGTTCCCCATCACCAACAGGAGCATGGAGACCATGAACAGATTCATATAGGTGAAGTAGCGCGTAAATCCGGCCTCTCCGTGCATATAGCCCACGGAATAGACGTGAATGACAAAGCCCACCCCTGTGACCACCAACAACCACATACAGGTCAGGGGATCGACAAGGTACGCCAGGTTGATGGTCAAATCGCCGCCGAAGATCCATTGGTAGGCAATGACTTCATGGGTGGTTCCCGTCCGTACCACATCAACAAACACGCCGATCGCACAGAGGAACGACAAGCCGACAGATCCCCACGCGAGCCGATGCGCCACATCGTGGGAATACCGACTTCCTAATAGCCCGTTGGAGATGGCGGCTAAGAGCGGAAGAACAGGAATCAGTTTAATGAGCAGGTCTGTTAAGTCCGACACGTTACCACTTCAACAAGTTCATTTCGTCGACGTTGGTCGAAATCTTCCCGCGGAACACCACGATGATAATTGCCAATCCCACAGCGGCCTCACCGGCGGCAATGGCAATGACAAACAACGCGATAAGCTGACCAGCCATCGACTCCAAATAATGTGAAAACGCGACCAAATTGATGTTGGCGGCGTTGAGCATAATCTCCACGGACATCAGGACGATGATAAAGTTGCGTCTGACCAGCACCCCGAGCAATCCTGTCATGAACAGAATGGCGCTGACCGCAACATATGCGCTTAACGGAACCATACGTCCTTACCGCCCGCTCCTTCCCGCATCATCCCCGTCTATCGGCCTCGGCGTCTTCGCCAACACAATGGCGCCGATCACGGCACCCAACAAAAACACGCCGACGATTTCAAACTGTAAGAGATGGTCGCTGAACATCTTAATTCCTACCGCATAGGTATCGCCGTCCTTCAACACTGCCGTGGCCGGCGAATCGCCTTTGAGCCCCTCGTAGGGAGAGCGGAGCAGGAGGAAGAGCACGTAACAGGCTCCCGCCACGGCCGGAGCAATGAAATACATGTAGGAGGAATGAAAATACCGCTCGTCGGTCTTCAAATTCAGCAACATCAACACAAACAGATACAACACCAAAATAGCGCCGGCATAGACGATCACTTGTACGGCCCAGAGAAACTCCGCATTCAGGAGGACAAAGAGACCGGAAACATGTAACAAGACCGCGAGCAGCGCGAGGCCGCAGTGGACGGGATTTTTCAGCGCCACCGTAAGAACACCGGCAAGAATGCTCACCAGTGAGAAATACACGAAAAAAATCACGATCATGGCTTTGGCTCACTTCAGATGCTTGGGAGGCGTTTGAGTGGGCTGCAGTACGGAC
>JAOUPN010000149.1 GCA_029879905.1 Nitrospira sp.
TTTAAGGCGAGGGTCCTGGGTTCGAGCCCCAGCCGGCTCACCACTTAATTCAACAGGTTACAAGTCTCTTCTCCCACCATCGGCGCGTGCTGTGGCAAATTTGTGCCAATGGCAGGCAGTTTCTCTAACACTCTGACGCCATCACGTAGACTCTCCGGACAGTGATGGGCATAGCGTTGCGTCATCACCGGCGACTTGTGCCCTAGCAATCGTTGAACCTTGTAGAGGTCCACGCCAGCCTGAACCAGTCGTGTGGCAAAGGTATGGCGGAGGTCGTGGAACCTGAAATCCGTCAGGCCCGCGTGATTCCGCACCTTGGTGAAGATCCGGACGAGATATCGCGCCTTCAGGTCATTTCCTTGACCGGTGACGAAGACCGGGCCATCCTGTTCTCCCGCCGCTCGTTTTCGTGAGAGTAGATCATACACGACGTTATTGAGCGGGATCGTTCGGCGTTCCCGGTTCTTGCTTGTCATCACGACCAGCGTTCCCCGATAAAAATCTACGTCTGGCCACTGCAAGGCAAGGATTTCGCCTTGTCGCATGCCGGTATGCAAGGCAAAGGTCATGATATCTTGAAGCCACAGAGGCGACGCATGGAACAGCCTCGCTTCTTCATCCTCTCGTAACCAACGATCCACCGTGTTATGGGCTGGTTCCAGAGACACCCGGTGCATGGGATTGGCTTGGCACCATTCCCATTCCCGCATGGCCACATTAAAGGCATGTCGAACCAATTGCAGTTCCTTGTTGATGGTGGCGGTTGCCGCTTGCTCTGTGCGCCGCTGGTTGCGATAGGCCACAAGATCCTTCGGCGTCACGTCAGCAAGCAACGTCTCGCCGAATACCGGCAGGAGATGTTTCAGTGCTGAACCATCCCGCACATGGCTCTTCGGGGCCTTCATGATCGACCGTTCTGTGAGATATCGCTCCATCATGTCCCTGAAAGTGTGGTGCTGCTCTTCCACCTTATCGAAGAACTTGCCTTCGACAATCTGTGTTCTGACTTTCGCGAGAATGGCACCAGCCAGCTTCTTGTCCGAAGTGTCCGTAGACCGTCGAACGCGTGTGCCATGAAACATAAAATCCATCCACCAAACCGTTCCTCGTTTAAAGAGCCCCATTCCGGTCCTCCTCTCCGAATGGGCTCGCTAGTGGTCTGGTTTCCCCACGGGGAGTATAAACAGACCGTTTTGCGTTCTCTATTAGGTGATCTACGTTGTGGATGGACCCTTTGCGCCAACTGTTTCCTAACCGTGTAGGCCGTTTGGTGGACACCTGGCAGGCCTGCAGCCATTGCTCAATGGCCTTCTCGTCAAAGCGGACCACCCCATTGAGTTTCAGGGTTGGAATCTTTCCCCGCTTGGCCCAGGCATAGACTGTCTTGTCCTTTACCTGAAGCCGTGCGGCCACGTCTTTGGCAGTAAGCAGTTTCATGACGCCCATCCCAAAGTTGTTGCACTCACGTGATTGAAGCCTCTCGGGTCTCCGCGTTGTTCCCAGCAGCCAGCGGTCGTGATCGGAGCCCTCCCAGTGGATTGCAGAATCACTCCGCCATCTCGATGGACGGTCTGGGCTGGTCCAGAAACCCAGCGAGGTGAGTGCAAACGTCCTTCCTGCGCAGCCTCGTTGCCGTAAGAGGCCGGTTCGAGCCCTGTGTCAGAGTGCCCATTCTCCGAGGTCGGAGAGAAGCAGACGGACTGGGTGATGTGGACTTGGTGCATCAGATCTCCTCAATGCTTGCGTGCTCGCACGCTTCTTTGTAGGGTGTGACACAGTACATCACGCCAGGGGGGACCTTGCGTAGCGTGCTTTGAGGGGGGCCCCTTCGATCGCAGGAAGTGTTGAGCGAGGTCAGGAATGGGTCGGACAAGTCAGCGGGATATCCAGCGGTTATATCTCCTCCATCGGGAATGTGTGCGGAGAAATGCCCGATACCAACGCGCCTATCGAACGGTGCAGGCTATCAGAAATCCAGAAAACCAGGCCGTGAAGCTGGACAGTCTTCGTCAACGTTGGGGATTGTCCTCACGTGAAGAGCCTCCGGATCCTTCCGACTGGCCTCAGGCAGATCCGGAGACGCTGCTCAAAGGGTTCGGCACGTCAACACCCCCGTTGAAGGCCGCCACGGCACAGGTAGACCCCGTGGAGTCTGATGCGGCCATGCAAGGATGGGAGCTCCTCCGCACGGCACTTCCTCATCTGTCGAAACAATTGAAAGGGTTTCTGCTCCTCGTGCATCTCCCTGAACAACCAAACCCGCCGTGGGGGATTGCGGCGATCGATCTGCGACGACCGAAGGAAGAGATTCTCGGAGCCCTCGACAATCTGGTGGATGAGGCCTGGAAGCGCCGACCCCCGACGCGACAGGCGCGTGGGCCCATGCGCGGACCTTTGAAGAAAGGGTTTGACTACTTGCGCGTGTACGATCTGCGAGAGAAGGAGAAACAACGGCTGAAGGACATTGGGACCCTCATGTGGCCCAATCAGATTGACCAGGACACGGAACAGAAAGCGGGGGTGTACCTCGCCAAAGCCAGAGCGATGATTGCACAGCCACCGTTGCTACACGCCTTGACTCAACAACTCCAGCGACGGCAGAAGGGGCGCAGGCGGTCTTGGGAGGACCCCGTCAGGCGTTCACCATCAGCTGCAGGAACGCCTGTGTGGTTGACACCCGTTCGCCTTTCCAATGGCGAATGGGTGTAGCCATCAGAGGCCTCTTACCACTGGGTTCTCCTCAGGCCGTTGAATCTCTCTCCCTTCGAGCGTCTGTGGGGCGAAGCCGGATGTGATTTGAAGCCCATTCAGCATCCTCAATGCTGACACGCTTTTCACAGGCTTTACGCCAGAAAGTCCACGAGTTGACCGGTGAGAACGAGTGAGATGGAGCGAGACGGAATGAGCGGAAAATCACTCCGCTATACGACCGTTTTGCGACCACTTTTAAGATGAAGGGAGTCCAATTTGTATAACTCATGTATTGAGCGGGCACCAAAGTCGTATCCTCGCTTGCAGGAAAAGTCACGCAAATAAGCAAATTGGACGCTTCCCTAAAAACATCCTTAGCGAGTTGTGGTGCTTTATGTGGTGTTGGTGCTAAGTATTGGATTGCGATGCAAATTTGTACCGTCTTTATAGGACGCTCGGTGAGGTAATTACACGATGAAGGTCGAACATCCTGGACTGGAGCCGTTCGAAGCGTCTCTTCGCCACCTTCTTGAGACCGCATTCAATAGTGGGGTTAAGGCAATTGAGTCGAAGGGTTATAGGTTTGAAGATATACAACGAGATAGAACGGCAATGAGTGTATTCATCAGAGGTTGTCATTACGGCTACGATAGGGCCCAGACTAGAGTGGGGGCTGCTGTAATTGCCCTCGAAAAACAAATCAGAGAAAAGAAGGAGCAGCTAAAAGAATTCAGGCGGTTGCGCAACGAAGGTGTGAGCGAACTTTTAGAGATGATCAAAGCACTTGAAGACCGACAATTAGTTATGCGCCGGATCATCGACACTATAGTTTATTCCATGCTTGGTGAAGATGAATGGATTATCCGAAGACTTGGAAGTGGTGATGAAATCCGGTCAATTGACCCACAAGTTCTAGAGCGTACATTAAGGGTGGCGAGTGCTCGAAATGAACAAAGCAGATACACTTTTGCTGTTGTGGTGGACTTGTCCACCTCTGTTCAAATCGGCGATTTATTCGAAATCAGTTTTCAGCCCGGTGAGAAAAGGGCTTGGAGAATTTTGGAATTAAAGGAAGGAAAGGTTAACGCGCTCTTATCTGAAATCTTGGGAGAGAAGGCTTCCCTTACCGAAGAAGATCGCATTTCGTTACAGCAGAGATTGGATAAGAGCAAAATGAAGCAAGTTGAACGTATGGTCAGGCAAAGAACGACGCTCTCTCAACTTGAAGAGGTTATTGAGACGGACCATGGGATAGATTACGGGACTAAGCAGGAGATCACATTATCGCCAGATGTGATTGTAGTCGATGATTACGAAGAGGATTTGTGCACCTTGATTGAAAAATCAGCAAGAGAAGGCCATGCAAGTAAAACGATCGACGAATGCCTTCACGTGATTGCGGTGAAACCAATGCAAAAATTACGACCGCGTGCGCTAGTTCCACTATTTCATTTGCTCGCGCATCCAGGTTGCCTCGAGAATCAACTGTCATCTGAAGATCTTACCAAAGAGTGGGAGGCTTTTGCCAAGAATGCACCGATCATTGATCTTGTTGACCTGAGTATGAGAATTCCTCATGGAAGGCCAATTTTCTACTGGGTTTTAGTATCGCGACTCAGACAAGTAGACTTAGCTATGGGGCACATTCGACTATTCGCCTACTTTGACATTGAAGCATTTCTAGAGCGTGTGAGGTTGACGGGAATCAAAGCGTCGTGGATAACCGGAAAAGAAGCACATGAGCTAAAAAAGGTTTCACGAAGAATAATGGGTTCTCCTAATGCGTATGGGGTCAGGGTAGAGTACGCAAATGGTAATGTGCAAGATCTAATGAGCGGTTTCTTCTCCAGAGTGCTCGTTTATCAGACAAAGCCATCATCTCTCTTGAAAATGATGCGGAATTTGGATCAGCAGAGTGAAAAAATCGCAATGACGCGCCTTCGTAAAAAAGAGAAAGTGAACTGAAAGGTGATTTTGTATAGCTTGTAAGACGTTTGTGGTCAACTTAGCTTAGCCTGCTAGCTGCCCAGCGTTTGCTTCCGTCTTCTTAATAAAAGATGGATGTATAACCGGATCAAATATCCTGGATTCTGGGATGTCCTCGTGATGTGCGAGGCTCAGATTATGCTTTGTAAGCAGCGAGGGCTTCTCGTGCGTCTTCCCAGTCGTTCTTGAGATCTTGTAGGTCAGGGGCAGTGTTGAGGGTTTCAGTCGCCATGGCGTGGGACTCGATGACGCCACAGGCTCTGTCAAAGACGCGGCAAATCACTTCGGCGGTACCGTCCAGGCGGTCGGCGTGGATCTTCTTGAGCTGTCCGACCATGATGTTAGCGCGGTAGCGCATGGAGAGGCCTTGGAGGATCTCTTGTTCAGACACCACTTCGCACCAAGCACGTAACTGTGCGTAGCCGCGTTCGATGAGCGCACTTCTGGTTTCACCCGTTGCAGCGCTTGCCGACTGGATTATGTCGTTGATACGACCGCTGATCTTCGCAGGCGAATCGAGGCGAGGGTGCGTGCCTCCAGAGACGAAGCCGGGTTGCTCTCCAGGTCCGAGGTCGACACTGAAGAAGGAGCACCCCTTCGCAGTCTTCTTGTCCTCAAATTTGGCGAGAAGCAGGCTCGCGAACCAGATGTTGTGCGTCAAGACGACGACCTGGTGGTTGGTGCTAAGGGTGTAGAGACGCTCGACAATATGCTCAATGCGCTTGTAGTCAAGACTGTTGACGGGGTCGTCGAAGAGGATCGGCGCAGAGGTTGGGCGAATTGCGGCTTCGGCCAGGAAGTCGCTTAATGCGATGACCTTCTGCTCACCCTCAGAGAGGACCTCACTGAGACGGTGATCTCCGAGCGATTTCCGTCGAGCGGCTGCTGCATCTTTTCCGGGGAATTGAAGCTTAACCGAGGGCGCTCGTAGTGCTTTCCGTTCTTCCTCGAATAGACGTTGGAAGTCGGTGTTGAGGAGATCTTCCGACGCGACCTTGGTTTGAATCGTCAGAGACTTTTTGAGTAGAGGAAAGCGTTTCATAAGGATCAATTTCGCTCGCTCAGCCCACTTGGCGTTCTCAACAGCGGAACGGATGGCCGGAAGCTGTTCCTTGAGAGTGATGCGATCCTGTAGGTCGCGGACCTTCTTTTCGGCTTTGGCACGGGCGCTCTGCCGTTCTTTGCTCTGAGTCTGGAGCACCTCCAGTGTAGCGTCTACCTGATCGAGCGCCGTCTGCGCGGAGTCCTTGAGGGCGCTGGCGTCCGTAACTACGCCTGGCGAGGTGATGGGTTGCCTTCCCTGTACCTGCTCGAGTAGGGCAGGAGCGCTAGTAAGGAACTTTGACGCAGAGACGTAGACGGCGGCAGGAGTCTGACCTTCTTGGGCCACCTTTTTGAGGGTGACACCGGGCTGAAGTGTGGTGAGGTCGACTGCCTGCACCGTGCTTGCGGCAGCTGTGAGTGCTGCTCTCGCTGCATCAACGTCCGTCCTGAGCGTATTGTTGGAGTAGTCGTGATACTGGCGAAGAAGTACGACTGCGCTCTTCGCGAGGTCCTGGCGGCAATAGAGGCAGGCCTTGCCTTCTTCGGGGTAGTTCTCGATAGCGAGATCTTTCAGATAGGCGTCGCCGGCAGTGACAAACTTGCGCCATGCGTCAGACAGCATGCCGGGAATGTCAAAGCCAGCGAACGCAGATTGTGTGGCTGTGCGTTGTTTCTCCTCGGCCTCTTTGAGTGCTTCGAGCGCTTGGTTGTATGCGTCGCAGTCGAATCCTGCGATAGTTGTAGCTGAGGAATGGATGCTCGAAAGGAGCTCACGCTCTGCGCGAACGAGCTCTAGTCGGAAGGCGATGAGCTGCGGATTGAGCGCGTCGACCTCTTCACGGAGACGCGGAAGCCCTGCCATTTCTTCGTCTGAGACTGATGCAAGGGTCTCGAGCTCGACGATGTCGGTTGCGGCGCTGAGCGTTTCGATCTTTGGAAAGACGACGCTTCCAGATTGGAAGCGATGGAGGAACGGGTTCTCACTAAGCTCGGCTTCCTTGCGTGCTGAGTCAAGTCGATCGGAGACGGCGGCGATTCCCTCGTTCACGTATTGAAACAGTGCCAGGTCGCGAGGTGTATAGATGTAGGTGAGTTCGTCGTCGAGGTGGAACGAGACGGCACGGCTATCGAAGATGCTCATGCGGGTGAGGGGGCGAAGCCCCGCTTGTCCCATCCAAGTGACTGAATCGGGGACGCCGTTTAGCGTGTACTCGATAATAGCGGTTGGCTGACCGGGTGTTGTCGTGGCATGAATATCGGGAAGAACGTCCTCGACGGAGCGCACGGCCGCCGCTCGTTTGAGGATGCGGACGTAGCCGCTTTTTCCTGTGGCGTTCTCGCCGTAGAGGATCGTGAGGCGAGCGTTGAAGTCGATCTGTTGGCCTGGGGCGAGCCGATTGACGTTCTCCACTTTCTTGAGGGCCGTAAGACGGAGAGCTTCACCTTTTTCATCATCTTCGGCATCAAGTCCAAGCTTCGGTGACTCCGTGACGGAAGCGCTGCTGAGGCCCTTCTCTGAGAGGCACGTAGCATAGGCTTCTTCGATGGTTTCGTCGGAGGCGGGTTGATGTGTGTTAAGTACCTCGTGGACAATGCTCCGGACCCAGTTCTCCTGGTCGTTGGCCCAGGTGACGAGGACTTCGCGCGCGGTGGTCTGCTTTTCGGTGCTCTGTTGGTCCGCCAAAGACTAGCCTTCACTCATAAGGCGCAATCGCTCTCTGAGACGAGTAGGAAGGAGGGTTGTATTTCCAGCCCCCCTAACGTCCTGGCTCATAGGTGGTGGTATGTTAGCGAGCTCATCGGTGTATTTTACAGGTTGGTATATTACCGGATTAGCTGCAAAGGACACAATCTTGGTTCCGTGAATTTGTGGGTTCATATCATAGGTCTGGGTTTAGGCCACACGACTCGGCAGCAGCGGGACAGCCAGACAAGCGCCTGTCTCAGTAAATAGGGGACCTACGGGTACCCCAAAACCGTTCTTTTAAAATCTGATTCACGGCCAGCGAAAGACTCTTTCGACAGGTCGAAATTTCGAGCCGTTAAGAATCTAGAGTTTTAGGGGTTTTGTGGATAGCCCACCCGCGGTTTAGCAACCGTCTTGACTGTCAAGTACTCTCTAACGAAGGGCGCCAAGGAGTACGATGTTTGACCATGGCATTGAGGATCGTCAACAGCTTGTGCATGCAGGCCACCAGCGCCACTTTGGTCCGCTTGCCCGCCGCTCGGAGCCGCTGATAGAAGGCTTTGATGATGGGGTTCCGTCGCGCCGCCACCACGGCGCTCATATAGAGCGCACCACGAACGACCGCACGGCCACCCCAGATGATACGCCGTCCTACTTCGCCCCAGCGGACCCACCAGAGCCAGACTCGGCTATTGACCTACTGCTGGAGACATTGGCGCTCGCAATTCCACG
>JAOUPN010000150.1 GCA_029879905.1 Nitrospira sp.
AATCCGCTTCGGCGAAGCGAGAAACCGAAAACCCATTTTCGTCTCACTGACTTTGGGCTCACACTTGGTAAATTCATCGGTCAGCCCGTTGAAGACGTCGTCGGCATTCTGTCCGACGGCCGCCATCCTGTCCTTGATTCGATCGAACTCAGCCTTGATCCCATCGATATCCATATTGGCACAGACCGCTCGAATTTCTTTGGGATTATATTTACGCTCCACCGGACCACGACGAACAATCGCCGTGACTCGTTCAACTTTTTTATAGCGAATCAGCCAATGGGCGATATCGACCATCACATCGCCGGCTCCGATTACCGCGACATGCTTCCCCATCTCAAACGGCCGATCGCCGAATCCCGGCAGCCGATTGAAGTGATAAACGACGTCCTTGGCGTGATACACGCCTTTCGCAGACTCTCCCTCCACCCCTATCGCCTTGGTCCCCTGCGCCCCCACAGTAAATACAACCGCAGACGCACCGAGTGCACGCACATCCTCGACGGTGAGATCTCTGTCCTGCCCGACAGATATGTTACCGAAGTAATGAATATTCGGCCGCTCAAGCATATCCCAATATTGTTTCTTCAGACCGCCTCGAAGCTTGAGTTTTGCGGGGAAAATTCCGTATTCCGCCAAGCCACCGAACTTGATGTCACGATTTAAGATAATGACTTCATGACCGGCCTTTGCCAAAGCCCCGCTGACTGCAAGCCCGGCAGGCCCGGCCCCGACGACAATAATCACATGCGATTGTCCTGCGCTCATGCCTTTTTCCTTGAATAAAGTGGGAGAGAAATGTCTAAAACCTCAATGATTCTGCGGAATCTAGCATAGGGAATCGGCAGCTGTCAAAATACCCTCCCGCCCCTCCTCCGCCGACGCCGAACACACTGATGCCGACTACGACAAACACGGCTTGCCTTGCCTGCACAGGTCATTTACAATGCCGCCTCGTCGTGCAGGCGAATACCAGGGTGTCCTGCCTTTCCTCGTCGTGCATTGCCGCACGACGACTCTTCCGGCAACGATGTCACTCTGCCGCACAGGGTCTTGATACCGACCATATCTGCTTCGCACAACACGTTTTGCCGGAACCGGACAGGCACCTGATACCCAACTTCGCCTTGAATACTCATCGTCGCCGCACTATGCATTTTCATCACATCCATTCTTCTGAGGAGATTCCGGCTCATATTGAGGCAAGAGGTGACGAAGCCTTTGTCACACCGACTTTCGAACTGGCTGAGGTCTTGATCGCTCGCGGCGCAGACAGTGCTCGCGTGGCTGTCAGTTCCCTTCCCCCTTCAGACGACCATTATCCCGGGTACGCCCGGATCGATCCTGATGGGCCGCTTGTCCCCATACACCCGTTCCGCTTTCCTCATTCCGTCGTCATCGTGCTTCCGACTTATAACGAACGACAAAATCTTGAAGCATTAATACACGCGATCGGACGGTATCTTGTTGCAGACATTTTAGTGGTGGATGACAATTCACCGGACGGCACGGGACAACTGGCAGACGCACTCAGTCGGACGGCCCCACATATACACGTCCTGCATCGGACGAAAAAGGAAGGACTCGGGCCGGCCTATGTCGCAGGATTTCAGTGGGCACTGGCACGGGGGTATGAATCGATCATCGAGATGGACTGCGATTTCAGCCATGCGCCCTGGGACTTACCAAGAATGGTCCGCCTCAGCGCCACTACAGACCTGGTCATCGGAAGCCGTTATGTTCCCGGAGGTGGGACGGAAAACTGGAATCTGCGAAGACGACTTGTCTCAAAGTTTGGGAACGCCTATGTGCGTGCGTTTCTTGGTTCGCGCATTCATGATTGGACCGGAGGATTCCGCTGCTTTCGCCGTACGCTCCTGGCCCACATGCATACAGGTGACGTGAAAGCAAAAGGGTATGTCTTTCAGGTTGAAATGGCCTGGAAGGCCATTCAACTCGGCGGAACCTTGCACGAGATGCCGATCCGATTTCGCGACCGCGTTCATGGCCAAAGCAAATTGGGCTGGCCTACGATTTTTGAGGCATTGCGGGAAGTGCCTCGGATGTGCTTTCAGCACCGTGTGATCACCTGAACAAGTCGAACCATCATCCTGATCCCATGAACTACAATGTCGCGGGAGGCGCCGAAACCGACGGTGGCGCCGAAGCCTCGACCTTGCTCATATCGATAACCAGTTCGTCCTTCGCATTGGCAAACATCTCATCGACCCAACTGCTCTCCTGTGGAATGACCGCGTCTGCAGGCTCAAACAGAAGATCAAACCCCTTTGCTGCGGTCGGCCGCATAGGATATCGCCGGTCGTAAATCATGCCATAGGCGGGAACGCTGTAAATCATCTGCCAATTTCCCAGAAGAAGGTGTAACTCGTTTCCCTGCACATATATCCCGCCGGTAGTGATCGTCCGTCTAAAAAACGTCAGCGGCTGGCTCAAGTAAAACGTGACTCGTTCGTTGTACCGCGCTTCTGCCAGACCTTCCGCCAATTGTGCCGCCAGCAACCTCACTTCTTCGTCACTAAAGACCTGGACGATGGGAGCCTCTCCCTGAATCCATTGTTGGGGCGTAATGCGATGCTCTTGTACCTTCAGCCCGAGCAAAATGGTTTCGATCAGTTCTTTCGTCAACGTCGCAGGATGAGAAAAATGACCCTGCGGCCATTCATCCAAGACGGTCTTATCCAGTTCCAATCTGACATAATTGACCGGGTCTTCATACACCACGCGTGAAGGCACATGCGGAAGAGCACAGCCGGTCAGTAAGGTGTAAGGAGTCAGGGGTAAGGCGATACATAGCAGAACAGAGACGACGGTAGATCTATTTTGTTTCTTCATCATGTTCATCATTTCAGAAGTTTTCTTCCTACCCCTTCACCCTTTACCCTTGACTCTTCACCATACCCCGCTCACCCCTCACTGATCGCGACGGTCATCTCGACACGCTCAAGCGGATTGTCCCGGCCATCCCGCTTCATGTTGACGACCGTGTCCACGACGTCCATCCCGCTGACGACTTCACCGAATACGGTATATTGCCAATCCAGAAAATTCGCATCCGCCACACAAATGAAAAATTGGGAGCCGGCACTGTCCGGATCGTTGGCTCTGGCCATCGACACGATACCACGCTTGTGCGGCGTACTGTTGAATTCGGCCTTCACCTTATATCCTGGCCCCCCCATCCCATGCATCGACCGGTCAGGATTTTTGCTGTTCGGATCTCCTCCTTGAATCATGAAACCAGGAATGACACGGTGAAACGTTGTCCCATTATAAAATCCTTCTTTTGACAATTTGAGAAAATTGTCCGCGTGGCGCGGAGCCACATCCGGAAAAAATCGCAGCACAATCTCACCAAGCGCTGTGCCCTTCGTGGTCAATGACAATGTCGCCCGTGTCTGTTCCGTTACATCAGCCATGACTTCCATCCTTTCCTGCTTTGCTCATTATCGAAAAAGAAACGGCGGCGGCGCCATCCCTACCTTCAGTCCTTCGTTGACGGCAATCCAGGTAAGCGCATCGTCGCTGCGGAACACCCCTTCATTCGTTCCGGCATAGAGACTCCCGCCCTCAGATGCCACCAACGACTGTACCGCCAAACTCTTCAGCCCCTTGTTCATGGGAGTCCATCGCTTTCCCGTATCCGCAGTCTTGAAAATACCGTTGCCGGTCGCCACGATCAAGTCTTGGCTGAGCAGCACAATCCCACGGATGGAATCATTGGGAAGTCCTCGGCTGACCGAACGCCACGTCACTCCGCCGTCGGTACTCCGAAACACCCCACCGTCAAAGGTACCTGCCAAAATTCCCTGCCCGTGATCGACCGCAAGGACTCGCACGAAATTTTCGACCAACCCTTCCGAGTTTTTCAGCCCCTGCCGCATCCTCACCCATTCTGCCGTATCGCCTTTGAACCGTACGACACCTTTCCCCGATGTTCCTGCGTAGAATGTCCCATCCGCAGACCGAACTAAGGCTTGGACGAGAACGTCTTCCAACCCGCCGGCGACCACGGACCACTGATCCGTGGCGGCATTCAAACGATAGACCCCGTCACCCGTGCCTGCATACAGCCCATCTTGTGCGGCCATCAGGGCTTTTACCTCCAGCCGCTTGAGACCGTCATTGACCTGCTGCCATGATCGGCCGTTGTCCCGTGAACGGAACACTCCGCCTCGAAAGGTTCCTGCATACACGGCCCCGTCCTTCACAACCGTCAAACTGAGGATAAACGGATCGGTCACGCCGGCCCCTACCGGTTCCCATGTGGCGCCTCTGTCCCGCGTATGAAACACTCCGTGACCGAACGATCCGGCATAGACCGTGCCGTCTTTGGCGACCGCTAAGGCCTGCACACTCGTAGCCGATTGGTCGAACGGGCCACTCCCTCCCGCCTGCCCGACGGCCGAACCCGATCCATGAGGACCGGACGCCAAAACCGTCCTCCCTTCTTCCGCCTCACATACTTGGACACCGATACTCAGGACCAACCCAATGCAGACGGAGATTCCATTCTTCGACAGTATGCGGTGAACGTTCATCGTGTGCGTGTCCCTGCCGACCCCGTCGGCATATCCGGATCCATCGGGAGATCCATACCGCCCTTGTCCGGCTCACGACCGAACAGACGAGCACCCAGTATCCCCACTTCATACAGCGCCATCAACGGCACTGCCATCAACATCATAGTAAACATGGTGGCATCCGGCGTGATAACAGCCGACAGAATAAGAATCACAATAATGGCATGTTTGCGGTATTGCGCGAATCGTTGTGCCGAGACGGTCCCTGTCACCGCCAACAACGTCATCACGAGCGGCACCTCAAACGCCCAACCGAACACCAATAAAAATTTTACATTGAAATCAATATAGGTTCCCACACCCAATTGCGGCGTGATGTCCCGATCAAGTCCGAAACTGACGAAAAAATCAATGGCCAGCGGAAGAATGACCAGGTTGCAAAACACCAATCCCAATGCAAAGAGGCCTCCGGCGAGGAAGAACAGCGGAATGGCCCATCGTTGCTCTTTCGGCAAGAGAGCCGGCTCTACAAGTTTCCAGCATTGATAAAAAATAACCGGCAAGCTGAGAATAATCGAGGCGAGGAACGAGACTTTAATGGAGGCAAACAGCGCTTCGGTCGGTCCGTAAAACGCTAATTGATTTTTGAACGGGCGATTCAACCAGGCGACGATCTCACCGGAAAATGAAAAGGCTCCCACGAGACACACAAGGATCGTTACCCCTACGATAATCAATCGGCGCTTGACAGTCTGAATATGGGCGGCAAGCGGATTGACGATCTGATCCATGACAACGATCCAGCCGCCGGTCGCCCCGGCGGCTGGTCAACTCCCTCTCTCTAATGTGTCGCGGCCTGCAACCCCTGTTCACGATAGAGGCGTATGAACTCCGCAAGCTTGTCTTTTTTCACCAGCTTCTCTTTTTGCATCCGCTTCTTTTCCAATTCTTCAGCCGGCGTCAGTACATGGCGTCTCTGTAATTCATTTAGTTCAAGATCCAAGCGATGATGAGAAACTTCAAGTTCCCGAAACTCCGGATTGGACTGGCGAAGCTGTTCAACGATTGTCTCATCCTTCAGCATGCAGTACCTCCTGGGTTAGAAACATGTCCCGATATCGCTTCTCCTCCCGCTCCCGTGGCGTGACCTTGAGGTGACTCAGCCGGAAGAACCAGCGGAGCCATCTCCATGAGTATGGCATCTTCGACTGGATTCGAATAATACTGACGACGAACACCGATCGGCAGAAACCCCATTTCCCGATACAACATATGTGCGGGCTCGTTCGAAGCCCGCACTTCAAGCACCGCACGGGTTGCGCCTTGCCTGGCCCCAAAACCAATGGCTTCACGAGCCAGGGATCTACCGACCCCCTGATTCCGACTTGCTTCCCTTACAGCCAGATTCATCAGCCGAAGCTCGTCGAACACGACCCAAAAACAATGATACCCGATAATGTTGCCGCGTGAAGGATCTGTGTTCTCTCGAGTCATGGCAACCAAGAAGTGTGCGAACTGGTTACCGGTTAGTTCAGCCTCCAGCATTTTGCGCGTCCAGGGGGCAGAGAAGCAAGCTTCTTCTAATTTCAGAATCTCCGGCAGCATGTCTACCGTAGCCGGAACAATCTGCCATTCACATACCATATGACTTCCCCGGCTGAACTCCGGCCCCTCTTCCTTTCCCGCTCTTTGCCGATCGCTGTTTGGCCTTGGCCGCTACCCGCTCCTGTCTGCGCGTAGCCGGTGAAACATTCCCCGCCTGTTCGAACGTAATTTCAGCTTCAGCCCGTTGCACATACAACGGCATCACACGATCGTCGGCGATCTCCCCCCGTCGCAACCGAGCCGCTCCTAATTGCGCCGCTGCCACCGCAGACGGCTTGATGAAATCCGCCGATCCGGAAGACGCTGTGAGGTCATGGGAACATGCCGAACGAATCTCAGACTCCATCGAAACCCAGCCTTCCCCGAAGATAAGCGTCTCCTCGGAAAGGCTTCCGGCCAACATCTCGGGAGTCCCGACTTGTTCGACCACGATACGTTCCAATTGCCCCCCATTCGTCCGCCTGAACACGGCCCAATAGAGCTCACCTTTGCGACTATTCAACACCGGGCAAAGGGGCAGACCCGACGACGGCACACTCCAGGCCATTGATTCCAGCGTAGGAACCACGGCAAGCGGAAGATCACCGGCCATCCGTAACCCCAGGCATGTGGCGATCCCTACTCGAATACCGGTAAATGAGCCGGGGCCGATCGAGCAGGCTAAACCATCCAAGTCGGTCAGTCGCAAACCCGTTTCCACAAACAGTCGATCGATAGCGGGTAACAGAAGCGTCCCATGAGCATGGCCGGCATCCTGATCTGATCGCGCCAAGACGGCATCATTTTCTACGATCGCGACACTCTGCCACGACGTGGCCGTTTCAACGGCTAAGACTTTCATCGGAGGGAGACCCCTTGCCCTAATTCCTCTGCTTTGACCGTCTGATTGGCCCACAACTCATGGAACGTCAGCTGAACGCTTCCTCGTCCCTGCCCGTCTTCGAGGAAAATCTTAAAGGGCCTGAGCACGTGAAGCGTCTTCGCAGCCTTCGCCGGAACCGCTTTTCCCTCGGGATCATTCAACATACGGAAATCTTCGTAGCGAATGACCGCATCGACTTCGCCGTTCGAAGTCAGCCGATCTTCTTGAACGACCAACAGCGTCCGACGATCAAACCATACCCGACGTACCGGCCCGGAATGACTTGTACCATCACGTGCAACCGCATAGACATCCAGCCGATAGAGGCTCCCCTCCTCCACAAGTTTCACGCGTTCACTCTCTGCGATCGCACCGGCACCAAGCACACCTCCGATCGCCCACACACTCAGTTGGAAAGGCCTCGTAAGCTTGCCCATTTCCGCCATCTCCGACTGGCGGCCGACCAAGACACGCCCCATAGTCGGAAGTATGAGTCGATACAAATCATCCGATTGTACGAACTCAAACAACTCGCTCCCGACCGCGCTGAATCCTCTGATCCGTAACGCGTTCGGACGGCGGTAGTGGACGGTTCCCTCAACCCGGGACGCAATAGGAATCAATCCACCTCGCACCTTCGCCGTAAACAGTCCCTTCACGGAATGAATCTCGGCTTCCCGCTGACGAAGAAGCGCCCTTAAATCCTTTGTGGTCGCCTGCTGAAACGACGGGTCTTCCGTGGGTGTCACGAGCGCGCAGCCCGAAAGAAAAAGACAGGCGATCGTGAAACGTGAAACGTGAAACGTGAAACGCATCGTGCACCTACACCAATACCGCATCCAGTGCCTCTCGGACATCCTGAACTCCGACCAGCTCCATGCGCTCGATCGGTTCGAGTTTCAACAGATTCCGATCAGGCAACACACACCGTGTAAATCCCATCTTCGCCGCCTCACGAATTCGTAACTCTGCATGACTGACCGCGCGCACTTCCCCTCCGAGTCCGACCTCACCGAGAATCAACAGGCTTGGTTCAACCGGAACCTCGCGCAAACTCGACGTGACCGCCGCAACGATACCCAAATCAA
>JAOUPN010000023.1 GCA_029879905.1 Nitrospira sp.
CCCCATTGGCACAGCCCCACCGCATGTCCAGCCCCATACCCGGACATCATGACCTCATCGCCGATCGAGTCGATGGTGAATTGCGTACTGGGCACAACCCTGTAGCCCACCGCCTTCCGCAGCTCCTCTCCTCGTAAAATAAGCTCCCCCTTGGAATGCAAGAGACGAAGGGTGGCGACACGACCGGACCGGCTACGGGTAAGAGGGGTCAGCGTGGCAATCGTCCCTACATCGAACCCCAACTGCCTGAGATTCTTCTCCAACGTTTTGATCTTAAAGGACGCTTTCCATTGGTAATAGGGCGAGGCAAGATCGAACGGGCATTCGACGCCTTTCAAGTAGGGCAGATCCTTTAACCACACAACCGTGGCATCCTCCGTCAGGCCGGCAGCCGTCGAGGAAAATGCCGCGTAAATCGGGGCATTTTGATAGGTCACTACCAATCCCCTCGTTGACTCGACCGCCTCTTCGACACGATCATCCACACCTTGACGGCCTTTATAGACTTGGTCCTGAATGGTCGCGGCCACATCATACTCTCGCGAGAAGTTCAACATGTGCTGATACAAGGCATAGGTTCTCGCTGCGACCGCCTGAGCCTTCAACATTTCGCGATGCCATGATGAATTGACTTCGGACGGCACGACGCCCTTCACATATTCTTCCAAATCTACATGATTGACGACCAGCAGACCTTTATTTTTGTGGATCAACTGAATGACCCCACTGACTTGCAGAAGGGCTTTTTCCTGACCAGGCTGGGATGACATCCCGTTACCGGTCTGCCGCGGGAGTTGGAGGGTGAGATCCCGTTCACCGGCGCGTAACGTCACCTGTCCACCGGCGACAGGAGCTCCGTTCAACAACAGCGTGCGCCCACGTACTTCGATACGGAGAGTTTTCTGGTAGGACCGTGCCCGATCTCGATCATCTCTGACCCAGAGAATCTGTTCCGCACGTACGTCCAATCGCTGGACATTCGAGGCCAATAATACACGGATCGAGGACGACGCAGAGGCCGGAGACACGCTGACACCCCAGGCCCCCACAGCCACACATGCCAAACTGATGCAGAACCATCGTCTCATCATCGTCGGAAAAACCATCCAAAGATATAGAACAGCACACTGAGAACAATACTGAGAAGAATACTGGTAGCGATGGGGAAGTGAAAACTAAAATGTTCTTTTTTGACGGAGATATCACCGGGGAGTTTCCCCAGCCAACTGAAGAGATTGCCTAGTCCAGGAACGCGGTCCGCCGAAACCAGCAAGAGTCCCAGCCCGGCAATCATAAGCCCAAATCCGATCAAAACCTTGCCGATTGTGGCCCATTCCGGCATCTGCGTATATCCAGACTTCTCACGGCACCATGTCGGGGCTGCCTGACCATGGTCGTTCTTATCCTCAGCCTAGTGGGTTCAGCGTCCGCTTACCCCTTTATGAGGCATTCGGCAATTTGAATCGCGTTGAGCGCCGCTCCCTTGCGGAGATTGTCCGACACGACCCAGAGATTGAGACCGTTCGTAATCGATTCATCCTCGCGCACTCGACCGATATACACATCATCTTTCCCCGTTGCATCCAGCGGCATCGGATAGAGTTTCTTCACCGGGTCATCAAACACCGTCACGCCCGGCATGGCCGCCAACGCCGCCCTCGCCTCATTGACCGTCAGAGGCTGTTCCAATTCGACATTGATCGCCTCGGAGTGGCAACGCAGCACCGGCACACGCACCGTCGTCGCCGTCACACGAAGCGACGGCGCACCGAGAATTTTCCTGGTTTCCTTTACAATTTTCACTTCTTCCGAGCAGTCTCCACCGTCATTGATTGAACCGATTTGCGGCAGCAAATTGAATGCAATCTGATAGGGATAGACTTCCGCCTTCACATCTTGGAACGACATCAGCGCTTTCGTTTGATCCATCAACTCATCCATCGCCGCTGCGCCGGTGCCTGAAACGGACTGAAAGGTCGTCACCACGACGCGCTTCACCCCGACCGCTTCCTGTAGCGGTTTCAACGCCATCACCAAGGGGGTTGTCGTACAGTTGGGAATAGATACGATGCCCCGAGGCATTGTCTCCAATGCATGTGCATTGACTTCCGGCACCACCAGCGGCACATCCGGTTCCATCCGAAATACGCCGCTGTCGTCGATCACGACAACACCTGCCGCACCAAGCTTCCGTCCGTAGTCACGGCTGATCGCATCCGTTGCCGAAATCAACGCAAAATCCACACCGGCGAACGAGGACTCGGGGGTCAGCTCCTCGATTGTCCATTCCTTACCTTGACACGACATCGTCCCCCCAGCCGACCGCTTTGAGGCGAAGAGACGAAGCGACGCGAGGGGAAACTTCCGCTCCTCCAGAATCTCTAACGTTTCCTTTCCCACGGCACCCGTGGCTCCGAGAATCGCCATCACATAAGAAGATTTCTTTTTCAGCATGGATACCAGCCTGCCTCCCGTCTCTGTCGAATACCTATGGGACGATTGTCCGAATGCGATGGTTGAATGTATCCGCCACCACCAGCCCTTGCCCGTCGGCCGCAATCCCAAACGGATAATTGAGGCCGGCCTTCACAGCAACTCCCCCGTCTCCACCGAAGTCCGTGATTCCTAACCCCGCCACTCGTTTGCACATCCCGGTGCGCCGATCACATCGACGCACTAAATGATTGTCGGAGTCGGTAAGGAAGAGGTCACCGTCCCGCCCCACTGCGATTCCGGATGGTCTGGACAAGCTGGTCGACGGCGGTTCATCTTCTCCCTCGTATCGATATTGACCGCCATCCCCTGCAACTGTCTGAATCAGCCCCGTACCTGGATCGACCGCACGAATCCTTCCATTAAACGTATCGGCGATAAAGAGGGTCCCGTCGTCTGCACAGGCCAACCCGCTCGGCCCGGCTACTGCCGCATCCGTAGCCGGAATCCCATCCCCGTTATATGTCGCCGACCCCGTACCGACGGCGGTGCGGATAAGCCCCGTCTTTAAATCGATGGCTCGCACGCGATTATTGCTCTGATCAGCCACATATAACGTGCCCTTCCCATCGAGTACGAGCGCCGCCGGCTCATTAAGCCCTGCGGAAACCGCCGGGCCATCGTCACCGCTGTATCGAGGCTGGCCGGTTCCGGCAAGCGTCGTCATAATCCCGGTCCCGTTATCGACGACACGAACACGATGATTCATGGTATCGGCAATGTACAGATTCCCCTGCTCATCCACGGCCACAGCCGTCGGGAAGTTCAGGCGTGCGTCGGCCGCGGGGCCTCCGTCCCCGCTGAATCGATCATGTACGACCGTCCCGGTCGTGACATAGCGTACCGTCCCGCTTAAATCCGCCTGTTGCCCATAATTCTGCAGAGCAGGATTCATGTCGGCAAAGGGGTCCTCACCCAAGGGCGAGGGAACGTCTTCATCCCGTCGAACGTGCTCCACCTGGCTCTCGATATCGGCGACACCTGCGACCGTCGAGATCAGACCTGTCGCTCGATCAACCCGTCGAATCACGTGATTTTCAGAATCAGCAATCAGAATGTTGCCGTGAACATCAACTGCCACTCCCTTTGGCTCGTTGAGACAGGCCCGGCCCGATGGCCCACCGTCTCCGGCATAGCCAGGATCACCGGTACCGGCAACGGTGCGAATAACCCATGAATGAAGAACAGGAGCCATGGCGACGATACGGAATTCCTCTAATCCAAATTTCGAAGGATGGCGTCTCCCATTTCCACCGTCCCGACGACCTGTGTCCCTGGGCTTTGGATATCCTTGGTCCGATACCCCATATCGAGCGTCTTCACGATAGCCCGCTCAATAGCCTCTGCCTCTTTATCAAGTTGCAACGCATAGGACAACATCATCCCGGCCGAGGCGATCGTCGCAATAGGATTGGCGATATTCTTACCGGCGATGTCCGGTGCACTGCCATGGATGGGCTCGAACAGACCCACCTTGGCCCCGACGCTCGCGGACGGCAACATCCCGATCGAGCCGGTCAGCATCGCCGCCTCATCGCTCAGGATATCGCCGAACATGTTGTTACACAACATCACGTCGAACTGCCGCGGGTTGCGCACCAATTGCATGGCGGCGTTATCGACATAGATGTGGCTCAATTCGACATCGGGATAATCCTGATGGACCTCGATGACCACCTTTCGCCACAACTCGGACGATTCCAGCACATTGGCCTTGTCCACCGACATGACTTTTTTCCGCCGCTTTTGTGCGGCTTCGAACGCGACCTTAGCGATCCGCCGCACTTCCTCTGTCGTATACACCTCGGTGTTGACCCCACGCTCCCCGCCGCCAGGCAATGGCTCAATACCCTTGGGGCGGCCGAAATAGATTCCACCGGTGAGTTCTCTGATCACCAGGATATCGATCCCCTCGATGACCTCCCGCTTCAATGTCGATGCATCAACAAGATTCGCGTAGACCTTTGCGGGGCGCAGATTGGCATACAGCCCCAATGCTTCGCGAATCCCGAGCAACGCACGCTCCGGCCTCATGCTGTAGTCCAACCCCTCCCACTTGGGACCTCCCACCGCCCCCAGCAGCACTGCATCGCTTTGTTTCGCCAGGGCCAGGGTGTCGTTGGGCAACGGAACCCCCACCTTATCGATCGCATGTCCACCGATATCGGCCGACGTAAACTCGAATGTATGGTGGTATTTGTCCCCAATGGCTTTCAGAATCTTGACTGCTTCAGGAATAATCTCACGTCCCACTCCGTCTCCGGCAAGTACCGCAATCTTGGCCTTCACGTTACATACTCCTTCCTGTCGTACCTTCAGCCTCTGTCCTATTCCAATACTGCTTCGTCTTCAATCCGCCAGGCCGGATCCACCAGGCAGAGAAATTCGATGTCCGAGGTTCCTGTGTTCTCAAGAAACTGCTCGCCCCCTGGCGGCACATAGACGACGGCTCCCGCTTCCACCGAACACATCTCCGAATCGATCGTAAATCGGCCTTCACCCGCAATAAAGTAATATACCTCGGATGAGGCCAACACATGCCGTTTTGAGCGATGTCCGGCCGCAAGCGTTCCGTGGGCCACACTGTACCCCAGCGCAACCTTCTCTTTCGCCGGATGGATCAACTCCCGAAGAACCGTGTGGTCTCCGGCAAGAAATTCTCGGCAGTTTGCAAGGGTTCTTTTGAACATACGAGAGGCCTCTTCGGCCATCCGAAGCCAAAGCAGCTCACTCTAGCCCGGCTGGAACGATCAAATCAAGCGGACCTTCTGCCCGCCTTCTGCCTGCTTTGATACCATATAGGCCAACCTATTCAGCGCATTGAGATAGGCTTTGGCAGCGGCCTCAATGATGTCGGTATCCGCACCATGCCCGGAGACGGTTCGCCCATCTTCTTGGACACGCACAGACACCTCCCCTTGGGCATCGGTCCCGCCGGTAATCGCGTTGACGGCAAACATCAGCAACGTGCTCTTGGTTTGCGTCATCGACGCAATCGTCCGATACACCGCATCGACCGGACCGTCTCCCGTCCCCGACTGTCTGACCAGATTCCCATCGATTTCCAACTCCACCGTCGCCGTCGGAGTCCGATCAGTTCCGCTCTCGATATGAAACGACTTGAGCACGATCCGCTCGACCATCTTGGCCAGCTCTTCCGACACAATGACCTCAAGGTCTTCTTCATAGATTTCTTTTTTTTGATCGGCCAACTTTTTAAACCGCTCGAAGGCATGATTGAGTTCTTCATCGCTTAACGTATAGCCAAGTTCCTCCATCCGTTGCCGGAAGGCATGCCGCCCGGAGAGCTTTCCCATTACCATTCGGCTTTCAACAAGACCGACCGATTCCGGACGCATAATTTCATAGGTCGTCTTGTCTTTGAGCAAGCCGTCCTGATGGATACCGGAGGTATGCGCAAAGGCATTGGCTCCCACAATAGCTTTATTGGGCTGCACCACCATGCCCGTAATCTTGCTGACCAAACGACTGGTCTTGGCGATTTCCTCTGTTTTGATCTGCGTATCGGCGTGATAAAAATCTTTCCTCGTCCGAAGCCCCATCACGATCTCCTCCAACGAGGTATTGCCAGCGCGCTCTCCGATCCCATTGATCGTGCATTCAACCTGACCGGCCCCATTCATCACTGCAGCCAGACTGTTCGCAACCGCAACACCCAAATCGTTGTGGCAATGCACCGAGATGACCGCCTGATTGATGTTGGGCACCTGATCACAAATTCCCTTGATCAATGCACCGAACTCCTGCGGTACCGCATAGCCGACCGTATCCGGGATATTTACCGTTCCCGCCCCGGCCGCAATGACGGCTTCGATGACTTCATACAAATACGCCGGGTCGGACCGACTCGCATCCATCGGTGAAAACTCCACATCATCGACGTAGCTGCGCGCACGCTGCACCATTTCGACCGCTCGTTTTTTCGCCTCCTCACGCGTCATCCTAAACTGATATTTCAAATGGATATCCGAGGTCGAAAGAAACGTATGGATACGGGCTTTGGGCGCCCCTTTCAACGCCTCCCATGCCCGATCGATATCTTCAGGACGGGCGCGAGCCAAACTGCAGATGGTCGGTCCTTCTACTTCCTGAGCGATGCGATGTACCGCTTCGAAATCACCGGGCGAACTATACGCAAATCCTGCTTCGACGATATCCACGCCGAGACGCGCCAGCTGTTTGGCAACCATGACCTTCTCTTCCACGTTCATGCTGGCTCCGGGTGATTGCTCACCGTCCCGCAATGTCGTATCGAAAATCCGTATCATGCGTGTCATACGTTCACCCCTTGTTGATTCAGCCTGTTCAAAACGGTTGCCTTTGAGCCGCGAAACCTTACATATAAACGGTTTCGGAACTCACAATCCGTGGCAAGTCTTCGATTCACCTTTTCCGTCTCACCTTTCAGGTTTCACGGATCGGGCGAACGCAGCCTGCAGTCGTTTTCAACAGTCTGTAAAAACACAAAAGCCCTCATCCCTTGTTGCTGTCAGGGACGAAGGCTTCACGCACTCCGTGGTACCACCCTGTTTTGGTCCGAACAACCGAGGTTGCTCGCACCCTTCATTCAGCCCATGACGTGGGCCAGGCGGAATCCACTACTCGGATTTCACGGATTCAGGCTCGGAGGCGAGTTCGGCGATATTTAGATTGGCTTGCACCACCCGCCAATTCTCTCATGCTAAACAGCCCGCCTACTACTCCTCGTCTCAGCCGCGTAGAGTCACATTACCGATTCGTAACAGCCTCACAGGCTACCGCCTGACCACACTAGACTTTTGCTTCAGGCGGCGCCAATTCCGTTTTGCCCGCTGTCTTTTTCCCCATCACTCTCGCAAGCAACCAGAATATCTTTTCAACAGGCCCCATCAACGCATACCCGGCAAATACCACGAATAGCATAACCTGTGGCCACGCCGCCACCATCATCAAGGCGAGGATCCCCCACACCAAATACGTGATTTGCTGAGGACCCTTAAACTTGAGATCCTTGAAACTCCGATACTTAATCGTACTGACCATCAAGAACGACAGCATGAGGGTGAGAAACAAGACGATGATCGGCTTGACTTCTTCCACGATGTGAACAGCATAGTGTTCGAATACAACCAATGACGCCACAACCCCCGCCGCAGCGGGAATAGCCAGTCCGGTAAAGTACTTCCCGTCTGACAGCGTCACCGTTGAATTGAATCGGGCCAGCCTCACCGCCCCCATCGCCACGTACGCGAACATGACCGCCACTCCGAATGTCCCCAATCCGCTCAATGCCCAAGAGTAGATGAGAAGCCCCGGAGCCACACCGAACGACACGACATCGGACAGTGAATCATATTCCAGTCCAAAATGGCTTGTACTGTTGGTCAATCGAGCAGACTTCCCGTCAAGCACGTCAAAAATCATCGCAACAAGAATCGCGATGGCTGCCGCCAGATACTCGCCGTTAAATACCGAGAGAATCGCATAGACCCCGCAGAACAAATTTCCGGTCGTAAACAGATTCGGGATCAAATGCATCGCGGCCTTACGCCGCTTACTATCCTTGCCGAATGAGTTTCTAAATGATCCGGATTTCATCGTAGTTCTCCAAGAATGGTTTCCCCGCCTTTCACTCGATCCCCGACGGATACTCTCAGATTCGTCCCCAAAGGAAGAAACGTGTCCATCCTCGACCCAAATCGAATCAACCCATACCGTTCACCCCGCATCGCTCGATCCTGAGCAGCCGCCCAACAGACGATACGCCTGGCGATCAGGCCAGCGACCTGCACACACAGCACTTTCACGCCTTCGACCGTCCGAATCATTAAGGCATTCTGCTCATTTCTGATCGTCGCTTCGGGCTTGCTGGCGACCAGAAACATCCCCGGCTGATACTGCACCTCTTCAACCATTCCATCACACGGCATCCGATTGATGTGAACATTGAAGACGTTCAAGAAAATCGTCACACGAAGCGCACGTTCCTTCAGATACCGAGGCTCGAACTCTTCCTCGATCGCAATGACCTTCCCATCGCCCGGTGCGACAATGAGGTGAGGATCCTTCGGAATCACTCTGGCCGGGTTTCTAAAAAACCACGCGACAAAGGCGGTGAGAAGCGCCGCTCCACCCGCAATAATGAACCAGCCCTGCCAGGCTGACACCAGCATAACCCCTGCGGGAATCGCAATGAAAGGAATTCCTTCTTTCGCAAATGGAATGCCAACCGCACGATCGACCACAACCCCTCCCTTTTCTCTGCTTCATGGGGCGGCCGGGCTGCTGCAGACTCGACCACCACACTTCGGGAACGGATCCCCGAAGACGCCCGAACCGATTCCCTACGAAATCCGCCGGAGAAGCACAACCGAGATAGATAGTCTCACCTAATTCTTTGCTCGATCGACCAACTGGTCTTTTTTTAACCACGGCATCATCGCCCGAAGCTTTGCCCCGACCTCCTCGATCGGATGAGCCTCTCCTTTGGCCAGCAACGCATTGTAGACGGGACGATTGGCCTGGTTTTCCAAGACCCATTCCTTGGCAAACTGCCCGCTCTGAATTTCCCCGAGAATCTTTTTCATTTCCTGCTTCGTCTGCTCGGTCACGACCCTGGGACCTCGCGTGATGTCTCCGTACTTGGCCGTCGTGCTGATCGAGTAGCGCATATTAGCGATGCCGCCTTGATAGATGAGGTCCACGATGAGTTTGACTTCGTGCAAACATTCAAAGTAGGCCATCTCCGGAGAATATCCGGCCTCAACCAAGGTTTCATACCCGGCCTGAATCAACGCCGACAGCCCCCCGCACAAGACCACCTGCTCCCCGAACAAGTCGGTTTCGGTCTCTTCTCGAAAATTTGTTTCGATCACGCCGGCCCGACCTCCGCCGATCGCACTCGCATAGGCCAACCCCACCTGCCTGGTATCGCCGCTGGGATCTTGATGAACCGCAAGCAGACAGGGCACTCCGCTGCCCTTCGTGTATTCGGATCGGACAAGATGACCCGGTCCTTTAGGCGCCACCATAAAGACATTGACGGAATCCGGGGGCACGACTTGCCCGAAATGAATGTTGAACCCATGACCGAACGCCAAATACGATCCCGCCTTGAGATTCGGCGCCACATCTTGCCGGTAAATGGCGGCCTGCGCTTCATCAGGCGCAAGAATCATAATCACATCGGACGACCGTACGGCATCAGCCACCGGCATCACTTTCAGCCCGCTCTGCTCCGCCTTTTTCCACGAGCCCCCTTCACGCAAACCGATCACCACATTCACCCCGCTCTCTTTCATATTCAGGGCGTGAGCATGGCCTTGGCTGCCGTAACCGACGACGGCCACTGTTTTATTTCGAATCAGTTGAACATCCGCATCCTTATCGTAATAAATCTTCATGTACACTCCTTCAACAAGGCATGTGACTATCGCATGCCGACGTATCTATTCTCATGATGTGACTATTCGCGTGCCGCCCTCTTGGCTTGCACCATAGCCGGCCGAATCGGCTCCCGTGCCACGGCAACCCGTCCGGTACGAACCAAATCTTTGATCCCCAACGGCTGCAACAAATTGATGATCGCCTCAATTTTCTTCGGATCGCCGGACACCTCGATCGTATAGGTGCTCGGCGTGGAATCGATGACGTTCGCCCGGAAAATATCCACGATCCTGAGCGCCTCCGCCCGGTCTTCGACTTTTGTATGGACCTTGATGATCACCGTCTCCCGTGAGACGAATTCCGTCTCATTCAGGTCCACGACCTTAATGACGTCGATCAGTTTGTTCAACTGTTTGACGATCTGCTCGATAATGCGGTCATCGCCCGACGTGACAATCGTCATCTGCGACATCGACGGGTCAAGCGTGGGGGCGACCGAAAGGCTTTCGATATTAAACCCACGGCCGCTGAACAGCCCCGCGACGCGTGAGAGGACACCGAATTTATTCTCAACCGTAACCGAGATAATATGTTCCATGGTCCCTTCGGGAATTTAGCATTGAGAGTTGAGACTGTTGAGTTTTGACCTCTCAATTCTCAATTCATCACTCTCAACTTGCATGCTCTTATGCCGTTAACACAGTGTCTTTATCTTTCGGCGTCGTTGTCTTGCCCCCTGCCTGCTTTTCCTTTAACTCCGGCGGATCCTCAAGAATCATTTCGTGATTACAACCACCGGCCGGAATCATCGGATAACAATTTTCATATCGGTACGTCGGCACATCCACGATAACGGGACCCTCGGTCGCCAAGGCTGTTTTCAACACATCGTCGAGATTGGCAAAATTCTCGGCCCGCAACCCGACTGCTCCGTACGCCTCGGCCAATTTCACGAAGTCCGGCGTCGTGCTCAAATCACTCGATGCATACCGCCCGTTATAGAAGAGATCCTGCCACTGCCGTACCATGCCGTGGAATCGATTGTTCAAAATAATGATCTTCACCGGCAGTTTACTGACGACCGCCGTCGCCATCTCCTGCATATTCATCTGAATGCTGCCGTCACCGGCGATACAGAGCACGAGGCGATCACGGAAGGCGGCTTGCGCCCCCATGGCCGCAGGAAATCCAAACCCCATGGTCCCAAGCCCGCCCGAGGTCAGCCACCGATTCGGCTTCGCCAATTTAAAGTATTGCGCCGCCCACATCTGATGCTGCCCCACATCCGTCGCCACGATCGGGTCTCGATCCTTCGTCAGCTCATAGAGCCGCTTCACCACCTGCTGCGGCTTGATCGGCCCATCCGTATCTTGTTGGTACCTCAGGGGATGCGCCTGACTCCACTGGTGAATTTGATCCCACCAGGGCTTCCGAAGCTCTTTTTGCTCGCCGTTTACCGTCGCGCGAAGGATGTGATTCAACTCACGGAGCACGGTTTTACAATCGCCGACGATCGGGATATCGACATGAATATTTTTTCTGATCGACGTCGGGTCAATGTCGACATGAATAACTTTGGCATGAGGACAAAACTCCGAAACTTTGCCGGTCACACGATCATCGAACCGTGCACCGATGGCAATGACGAGATCGGAATAGTGAATCGCCATATTGGCCTGATATGTCCCGTGCATGCCCAACATGCCCAATGACAACGGATGCTCGCCGGGGAATGCCCCCAGTCCCATAAGCGTCATGTCGACCGGGATTTGGGTCAACTCCGCCAATTCAATCAGTTCCTGCGACGCGCCGGAAAATACGACACCGCCGCCCACATACAACACCGGCTTCCTCGCCTTCGTGATCGCCTCAGCCGCCTGTTTGATCTGCCACTTATTCCCTTCGTACGTCGGGTTATAGCCACGGATGGACACGGAGTTCGGATAAGTAAACTCGGCCACCTCCTGGGAGACATCTTTGGGAATATCGACCAACACCGGCCCCGGGCGGCCGGTCGTAGCAATGTAAAAGGCCTCCTTGATAGTCCCTGCCAAATCGTTCACGTCTTTAACCAGAAAGTTGTACTTCGTACAGGGACGACTCAGCCCGATGTTGTCCGCTTCTTGAAATGCATCGTTACCGATCAAGCTGGTCGAGACCTGACCACTGAAACAGACCAACGGCACGGAATCCATATACGCATCGGCCAACGCCGTAATCACGTTGGTCATGCCTGGACCTGACGTCACAAGACACACACCCGCTTTACCGGTAGCTTTCGCATAGCCTTCGGCCATATGACCCGCGCCCTGTTCGTGGCGCGTCAGCACCACCTCGACATCCTTTTGCTGGTGAAGCATATCGAAAATCTTGAGGACGACGCCGCCGGGAAGGGCAAATACGGTTTTGACCCCTTCACGCTTCAGACATTCGATAAAAATTTCAGCGCCTGTGAGTTTCATAGCGGCATCCTCCAATCACAGAACCGCGGACCGTCCGGTATGGCAGTGTGTTTTAGACCACCGGATACACCGTTACTCACGAACGGAGGAACGGTTCCGCAATCATTCAGAAACTTCTGAGAAATCAATAGGAAAGATTTAAGATCGTACCATTCTGTCGGTAAAAGGGTCAATAGGTCCTGCCTTGATGAGCAGGGGCCGATGAGTGGATTCATGGTGAAATCTGTCACGCATGGTACTCAATATTTAGGCGCGGACATGAAGGCCTATAAGCCGGATTCTGTCCCGCAAAGCAGTCGCCCGCTTCACGGGGATGATCATTTCTCTGGGATTTGAGTTACCTCAAACCTCAAGCAGCCTACCCGAAGACCTCGACCGGGCCAGTCGGCTTACGACACGCACATGGCGTCCCGTAAATGTCTTCCTATTTGGCCTTGCACCGGGCGACGCTTACCCTGCCGGTGATGTCGCCACCACCGCGGTAGGCTCTTACCCCACCGTTTCACCCTTACCTGAGCCTCAGTGATCAAGAGAATATCCCGTCACATCGGCCATCGGCGGTTTGTTTTCTGTGGTGCTGGTGTCGGATCGCTCCGCCTGGGAATTACCCAGCGCCCTGCCCATGGAGTCCGGACTTTCCTCTCGACACCGAAGCATCGAGCGATCACCCAGCCTTCACAGCCGCACTCGTCAGTATAAAGAATGGGGCTATGCCGCAGCAAGAACGACAATGGGAATGCCGTCCGCTCAGATCGAGCGGACGGCTCACACATACACCAGGCATTCCGGAGTTGCGCCATCAAATACGACGCACCAGGTGAGTCGCACCCCGGCTCCTTCCGACATGCGAAGATCTGAGAGGTTATCGACCTCCTATGGCAGGCAAAACCAACGCAGGGACAGGAGATCTTTTCTGATAGATAGACATCGCTTCCTGCATCCAAATCCTCAATTGATTGATTCTGGTGCCATGGCTGGGATGCGTCGAGAGAAACTCCGCTTGCCCACCGCCGGACGCCCGAGCCATCCGTTCCCAGAGTGCGATGGACTCACGAGGATCATAGCCGGCATCAGCCGCCATAAGAATCCCCACATAATCGGCTTCTGATTCATGTTTCCGACTAAACGGCAGCAAGACGCCGACCTTTGCTCCTACTCCCAATGCTGCCATCGTTGCCTGACCAAGAAGAGGATTCTGACTCCCGGCTCCGATCGCCGCTCCGGTCACTCCCAATGCGGCATCGGTCAGGCGTCCCTGGCTCATCCGCTCCGCTCCATGTCGCGCCAAGGCATGCACCACTTCGTGTCCCATCACTGCGGCCAACCCAGCCTCAGTTTTTGCCATGGGGAAAATGCCGGTGTACACGGCAATTTTCCCTCCGGGGAGCGCAAAGGCATTCGCGGTCTTATCATCCTTGATGACCTTCACTTCCCACTGAAACTGTTTGGCCATCTCGGCATACTTCGACCGTTTAGCCGCCTCGATGATTCTCGCCGCCACTCGCTTGACCGGCTCAACTTCCCTGGGATCTTGAGATACGATGACTTTAGGGTCGCCTTTGATCTGATCATAGGCTTGCGCGCCCATTTTCATTTCCTCATCAACCGATGTGATCAGCAATTGCGAACGACCGGTATAGGGGTTTGTCTGACAACCGGTCAAACCAATACCTCCCATTAAAATAAGGCCGGCCACCGTTACAGCGGCCGTCAAACGTCGTCCGGCTTGCATGTCCACCTTCATCCACATATCACACCTATCAATCTGTGGAGCACCACAAATTACCAGCCGTGGCCTCCCTCAAGTCTTCAGCGACACCTCGCCGACCTGTACTTACCTCACTAAGTTGGCGAAACGGGTCCTCCTTCGCCAAAACTTGGAACAGCACCCACTACACGTTCATCCACGGCTTCCCATCCCCAGGATCCTGCGGAGGCGGGTGACTCATTTGACCCTATCGGGACCGATTGCTAGAGTACCGTGCTCCGGCAGTATTTTTCCAGTGGGAGTCCGTCTATGGCGGCAGGCCGATCCGAACAAGTAATCGAACGAATCGGAATCGATGAATCCGGCAAGGGTGACTACTTTGGCCCACTCGTCATTGCGGCAGTCTTTGTTGATGCGACGACGCAGCGGGAGTTGGCGCTGATGCAGGCGCGCGACAGTAAAAAAATGTCCGACGGGCGCATTCTGGAAATGGCGCCGGATATCAAAGCCATCTGCCCCCATAGTGTAATCGCGATCGGCCCGCAGAAATATAACGAACTGTACGCGAAGATCCGCAACCTCAACCGCCTGCTGGCTTGGGGGCACGCCAAGGCGCTGGAAAATCTTCTCGAACGTGTGCCTTGTGAACGGGCGATCGCCGATAAATTCGGAGACGAGCGATTGATTCTGAACGCGTTGCAAGATAAGGGAAAGAAAATCGTGCTGGAGCAACGGACCAAAGCCGAGTCGGATTTGGCGGTCGCTGCCGCCTCAATTCTGGCACGCGCCGAATTCCTCCTCCGATTGAAGCGCCTCTCCAGCGAAGTCGGCACCACCCTCCCGAAAGGCGCCTCTCCCTCGGTCGAACTGGCGGCCAAGATGATCGTGAAAAAGCACGGGCAGGAACGATTGGACACCGTCGCCAAACTGCACTTTAAGACGACACAGGCAGTGCTGACGGGCTAGACCGACTCGCCCATTTCCATATCAGATTTTCTCGCTTCACTGAGAGCAGAGGAGGTCTCTGTCGGCGGCTCGCCTTCCCAATACAACATGCGGCGACAGTAGGGGCACACGTGCAGGTCATCGGACCGTTTGACTTGCGCGATAAGTTGGGGTGGGATCTGAAGACGGCAACCGAGACACAAGCCGCCGCTCACGGCCGCCAATGCCTGGTCTTTGCGCGACGCTTTGATCTGGTTATACCGTTCGAGCAGACTCTTCTCCACCTTTGCGGCGGCTTCATGGTATGCGGCTTCGACGTCTGCCAACTCGGCAGCCAGCGTACGCTCCTGCTCATTCAGCTCGTTCTTTTCCTGGGCAAACGTCGCATCCAAATTCTTGACCTGTGATTGGGTCTTGGCCACCGCTTGTTGCAATTGATCAACCTGTTCCATGCAGATAAGAATCTTCTCCTCAAAATCCCCTCGCTTTTTGTTCGCCAGTTCGACTTCAAACAAATGTGCCTGATATTCCTTGTTGGTCTTCAGACTCGCGGCATGTGACTTCATCTTTTCCGTCTGGGCTTCATGCATCTCCAAGTCTTTTTCATGCGCGCGCCGTTCCTTGACCACCGCCTCGACCGCCGCCTTTGCATCACTCAATATTTTTGAGGCCTCACGCAGAGGAGCTTCTGCGGCGGCAAGTCGTTCGGGAATTTTTCGGCGGATGTCAGTGATCCCCATGATCCGAAGATCCAATTTCTGCAGTTCAAGGAGCGGAGACAACTTATGACTCAACGTGCCCTTCCTCTCTGAGCGGATATTCGCAAGAATGCATTTAGGACTTCTGCCCAGGCTGGTGGGCCCACTAGGACTTGAACCTAGGACCAGCTGATTATGAGTCAGCCGCTCTAACCACCTGAGCTATGGGCCCCCGCTGGAGAAGGATGAGGCGAGGATCGCGGTCAAGACGTGAACATGGAACACCGATTCTCTTCGACGTTGCCCTTGACCTCAGCCTCGACCTTTATCTCAGTCTCGGCGGATTCTAGGCCGACCTTTGACTCGGAGTCAAATCAGACCTGCAGGATGGCGAAAAAGCCCGCCGGCGGCGTTCTCGCCTCGCTCAGAGGCTCAACGTCCAACCCCCAAGTACGCCTTCACCTCTTCGCTCGCTGCGGCCTTGCCGGACGGCCTTTCGGCCATCCTGTGAAAGTCTTGGCCGAACCGACATAGCCGGCTAGAGACTTTCGACGAAACTTCTGAGTTTCTTGCTACGGCTCGGATGCCGCAATTTTCGTAACGCCTTGGCTTCAATCTGCCGGATACGCTCGCGTGTCACTTCGAAATCCTGCCCGACTTCTTCCAGCGTATGATCGGTGGCTTCTCCGATCCCGAATCGTTTTCGCAAGACCTTCTCTTCCCGCGGGGTCAAGGTCTCCAACGCACTGTTGATCTGTCGCTGGAGGTCATACCGAATGGCGGCTTCCAGCGGCGAGACGGCTTTCTTGTCCTCGATGAAATCGCCAAGATGACTGTCTTCTTCTTCGCCGATTGGCGTTTCCAGCGAAATCGGTTCACGTGCGATTTTGAGGATCTTCCGCACTTTATCCAACGGCAAATCCATACGTTCGGCGATTTCTTCAGGGAGGGGCTCCCGGCCGAGCTTCTGCACAAGATGGCGCGACGTACGGATCAGTTTATTGATGGTTTCAATCATGTGAACCGGAATCCGGATCGTCCGGGCCTGATCGGCGATAGCCCGCGTAATAGCCTGGCGAATCCACCATGTCGCATAGGTGCTGAATTTATATCCGCGCTTGTACTCGAATTTGTCCACGGCCTTCATCAGACCGATGTTACCTTCCTGAATCAGATCCAAGAACTGCAAACCTCGATTGGTGTATTTCTTGGCGATACTGACGACCAAGCGAAGATTCGCTTCCACGAGTTCGGCCTTGCCTCGTTTAACCTTTTCCTCCGCGACATCGAGGTGTTTAACGGCATCCTTAATATCTTCGGCCGGAACCAATGCCTCGTCCGTTTCCAGTTGGCGGATCTTGGCCTTGGCGGCCTGATACACTTTTTTGATCTCATGCAGCGCATCTTCAGACAAACCGGTCTTTCGCTTAACGGCCAGGAAATCCTGCCTGGTCCGACATAACTTCTTCAGTTGCTCCGCACCCGCTTCCCCGCTGATTCCGATCCGCCGCTGGCAACTCGTCGCTTCCCGCTCGGCCGACCGAATCTGAACGGCCAGATCACGCACACGCTGCACCATCCGATCTTTCAGCACCCCGTGAAGATTCACGGACTCGATTTTATCGACGACCTGCTGACGAACCACATCGAATTGCTTCTTGAACTTCTTCTGTTTGACCGGATCGGAGCCGACATGCTTGCTCTTCTCCACCATCGCCTTCAGGCTGAGCGAAACCTTCCGCACCGCGTTAAGGGCGTCTAACGTTTTGACGCGCAATTCTTCATAATCCCGTTCAACCGGCTGCTGATCTTCGTCGAATTCTTCTTCCTGCTCTTGCGCAGGAACGATTTCACGCACATCGATGGTGGCGTCTTTCAACTGATCCCGCAGGTTCAGCACGAACTCAATCGTCATCGGCATCCCGTAGATCACCGACGCAATATCTTTCTTCCCCTCTTCGATCCGCTTTGCGATTTCAATTTCGCCCTCGCGGCTCAGCAACGCCACACTACCCATTTCCTTGAGGTACAATCGCACGGGATCATCCGTCCGACTGAGCACGCCGGGAGTCAGATCGATCGCCTTCTCATTCTCCTCTTCGGAATCCCCGTCCCCCTCGTCGCCGTCATCACCGAACTCGCCGTTATCGGACCGTTTCCGAACCTGCTCTCCGTCCGATGTCTCGACGATTTCAATATCCATTTCGCCGAACATCGTCATGATGCTGCCGAATTGGTCGGAAGACACGACTTCAGCCGGCAAGGTGCTGTTGAGCTCGTCATAAGTCAGAAAGCCCTTTTCCTTCCCGATCGCAATCAGCTTTTTTACTTCTCCGAGCAATTCCTGTTTCGACATGTCTACTCCTTCACCAAGGACACCGTACCGGCACGGGGTGCGCCGGCTTTTCGGATCCGCCATTCATTAATTTGCACGTTCAGCATCCGTGCTTCTTCCACTTGTCCCGCCCGTTCGGCCGTTTTTAATCGGCCGATGAGGCCCTGGAGAATCTGTTCCGCCCATTTCCGATCGAGACGATCCAAGCACGCCTTGATATGTACGGGCGCATCGTCAAAATGATCGTCCCGGACAGAAAATTCCGTCGCGAGATCGCCGCAATCTGGATTGTTCACCGCTGATTCCATCAAGGCATCGAGACTGATCCGCCCGTCTCGTTCCAGGCACGTCAATGCCAACTCCACCAGCTTACGACCCGGCAAGACCGTTAAGGTTTCAAGCCTCAACCGCCGAACATCATCAGCCGACAACTTGCCCTGCAGCAACAGCAATACAAGATCTCGCTCTTCAGGCGCGCCTTTGAACAAAGAGGAGACTGCGACGCCGCTCGAACTGCCGGAAGACGGCCTCTGTATCGCCTGGCCCGGCTTGGACTGCGCGTGGAACGCCGGATACCGTTCAATCAGACGCTGCTCATTGACTCCCAGCCGTTCCGCCACGACTTTAATACGTTCTTCCCGTTCGATCGGATGCTCGCCCTTCTGAATGATCCGTAGCACTTCGTCCACGCTCCGAATCCGTCCCTCCAATGAACCGGTCTCGGCCTGCCTGATCGTATGGTCCAACGCATAATCCAAGAGAGTAGGAGCGGCCGCTTCCAATTCCGAAAATGCACCGATCCCTTCCTTCCGGACAAACGTATCGGGGTCCTCTCCCGACGGCAATGTGACAACTTTGACGTCCAATCCGCTATTCACAAAGAGATCCAGCCCTCTGAGCGCAGCCCGCACCCCGGCCGCATCGGGATCGAACAGTAGAACGACATGGTCGGCGAAACGACGGAGAGCTTGGACATGTTCCGGTGTCAAGGCGGTGCCCAATGTGGCGACCGTATGGGCCAACCCCGCTTGGTGCAGCGCAATGGCATCAAAATACCCTTCCACGATGATGACGGTCTTGGTCCGAGCGATGGCGTCACGCGCTTGATCGAATGCGAAAAGCGTCTGTCCCTTTTTGAAAAGCGGCGTATCAGGAGAATTGAGATACTTCGGCATACCCTCGCCCAAAACACGCCCCCCGAATCCCACCACGCGTTTGCGCGAATCGGTAATCGTAAACATGACCCGGCCTCGGAATCGGTCATAAAACCCGGCGCTTCCGTCTCGCGCAATCACGAGTCCCGCTGCAGCCACATCCCCGGGGGCGAATCCTTGCTTGACAAGCGTCCTGAGCAGCCCATCCCATTCAGCCGGCGCAACACCGATCCCAAACCGCTCGATCGTCGTCTGCTCAATGCCTCGCTGCTTCAAATATTCTCGACCGGCAGCCCCCACTCTCATGTCACGCAAATTCTTCACGAACCAGGCAGCGGCAGCCTGATTCAGCTGTTCGATTTTATGCGACTGCCCCGCGTGCGGCCCTCCGCCGGTGGTGGCCTCGGAAACTTCAATCCCTACTTTCCTGCCAAGATCACCCACGACTTCCGGAAAACTCGCGCCGGTCACCCTAGTGAGGAAGGTAAAGACATTCCCCCCGGCACCGCAGCCGAAACAATGGAAAATTTGTCGGGATGGACTGACCGTAAAAGAAGGAGTCTTCTCCTGGTGAAATGGGCACAAGCCCTTGAGGTTCTGTCCGGTTTTGGTCAAAGACACGTGATGGCTCACGATGTCGACAATATCGACTCGTTCCTTGATCCGGCTGATGATGTCGTCGGAAATCAAACCATGGCCCACGAGAGTCGTGACTCCTACATTCCCGCCTGGCACGACCGGACGAGTCGGTTCTGATGTGTCGGGATAAAAGACCGGTAAGATTATCAGACGATCGGAAAATCTGTCAATTCGAGGAATAGCCGATCAGCCGGGCGGCCAACCCATCTGCCGCCCTCCCATGACATGAAGATGCACATGAAACACGGTTTGCCCGCCGTCACGACCTGTATTGACGACAATACGAGAGCCGGACTCCGATAAGCCCTTTACTTTCACGACCTTTGAGCATGCCAGTAAAAGATGTCCGAGTAGCGCCTGGTCCGACTCAACACAGTCTTGTATCGCAACCATATGCTTCTTAGGGATCACCAAGGTATGAACCGGAGCTTGGGGATGGATGTCGTCGAACGCGACGACCTGCTCATCTTCATAGACGATCTTAGCCGGAATCTTTTTTCCCACAATGTTGCAAAACAGACAGTCGCTCATCATGACCTCACCGGCAGATTGGTATTCGGACGTTTACGTCTCCGTTCTTATACCGGATTTGCCGAACCGCCGACCCAATTCCTGATAAATGTCCTGCACGGTCACATCATGGTAGCCCAACACCATCAGAGTATGGAACAGCAGGTCGGCCACTTCATACACAATCTCGGCTTTCTTACCGCCTTTTGAGGCCAACAGCACTTCGCCTGCCTCTTCCGCGACTTTCTTGAGAATCCGATCCTGCCCCCCCTCAAACAGCTTCGTCGTATACGATCCGGCTTGCGGATGCTCTCGCCGATGGACAATCGTCCGTAACACCGCGTCCAAAATCCCACCTGCCGGATCCGATCGATCCGACCTGACAATCAGGCCTTGTTCGTCGATCGTGGAATAGAAACAAGTCCGCTCACCCGTGTGGCATGTCGGTCCGACCGGTTGGGCTTTGACCAAAATCGTGTCGCGATCACAATCGACAAAGAGCTCCTTGACATGCAGCGTATGACCTGACGTCTCGCCCTTTTCCCATAGTCGCTTGCGCGACCGGCTCCAAAAATGAACCGTCTTCTTGGCGAGCGTGTTGGCGATCGCCTCTTGATTCATATACCCCACCATCAACACTGAGCCATCCAGCCAATCCTGTACCACGGCCGGGAGCAGGCCCTGCTCATCGAACGTAAACTGCGTCGTCACTTCCTGGCTCATCTGGTTATGCCGCCTGCGTCCCGAACATTGACCGCACAGGGATACCGCGCCCCTTCAAATAATCCTTGGCCTGCTGAATCGTAAAGGTTCTGAAGTGGAAAATCGACGCAGCCAAGACGGCATCGGCGTTCCCCTTCATAAACCCGTCGTACAAATGCTCCAACGTCCCGACTCCCCCTGAAGCAATGACGGGTATCACCACCCGGTCAGACACGGCAGCTGTCAGTCCGATGTCGTAGCCACGCTGCTGTCCGTCTTCATCCATGCTGGTCAAGAGGATTTCACCCGCCCCATATTCTTCCATCCGCTTCGACCACTCCACCGCATCCAGACCTGTCGGCCTGCGCCCGCCATGGGTGAACACATCCCATCTGTTTTCACCGGACACACGCTTGGCATCCACGGCCACGACGATGCATTGCGTACCGAATCGCGCCGCCGCTTCCCTTACGAATTCCGGACGCTCTACCGCCGCCGTGTTGATACTGACCTTGTCCGCTCCGGCATTCAATAGGTTTCGAACATCGTCCAGGGTGCGGACACCGCCTCCAACCGTTACCGGCATAAAGACGCGTGCAGCCGTCCGTTCGACCACATCAAGAATGGTCTTCCGATTCTCATGTGATGCCGTAATATCGAGAAAACAGAGCTCGTCCGCGCCTTCACGATCATACACCGTGGCAACCTCGACAGGATCGCCTGCGTCACGAAGCGACACAAAGCTCACGCCTTTCACGACACGACCGTCCTTCACGTCCAGACAGGGTATGATTCGTTTGGTCAACATCTCTCACAATCGGTGAGGGGTTAGGCGTGAGGAGTAAGGGGGATGCGTGAATGCCTTCTCCCCTTCACTCCTCACTTCCCGCTTATTCCTAACCCTTCACCCCTAACTCCTTACCCCTTACTGAGGGCTGCCACAGCAGCCCGATACTCGAGTTTTCCGTCGTACAGCGCCTTGCCCACAATCGCACCTTCGACTTGAGGGCCCAGGGCTCGAACAGCCAGGAGATCTTCGATTCGACTGATCCCCCCCGAGGCAATAACCGGAAATGACGAATGGGCGACGACTTCCTGCAACGCCTGAATATTCGGTCCACTCAACATGCCATCACGAGCAATATCGGTATAGATCACCGCACCGATCGCATGGTCGGATACTTCTTTCAACAGATCAATCGCTTTCACATCCGACACCGTCGTCCAGCCCTTCACGGCCACACGCCCGTCACGCGCATCGAGTCCCAATAGAATACGGCCCGGGAATTCCCGACAGGCCTGTTCAAGAAACGCCCGATCCGTCAGCGCAGCCGTACCGAGTACCACACGTGATACTCCGGCCTGGAGATACTGCCGCACGGTATCTATGCTCCGGATTCCTCCGCCCACCTGAACCTTGACATTCACCGCCTCGATTACGGACTCGATCTGCGGGAGATTGCGAGGCTCACCATCCACCGCGCCGTTCAAGTCCACAACATGGATGATCTGAGCGCCGCCCTCCTGCCAATTTCTCGCCACCGCTCGAATATCATCTGAATAGACTGTTTCCGCTGCCATATCACCCTGGCGCAACCGGACACAGCGGCCATCTTTCAAATCAATTGCTGGAAGAATGATCATAGGTCTGTCTACGTCCCTTGCCGAAAGGAAACTCCTTCAACATCTCATCAATCCCATATTCTGCCAATTCTTCTGCCGTCACAAACATACCGGAACGCTGAATGAACCCCAGAAAATCCTCTGTCATGGGCCGCTGGCGCTCATAATAATTCCCGACCCAGAGCACACGCCCATCCGCCGCAACCACCTTCACCTCAAACCCGACGGCCGCCGCAGGATCCGCTCCAAGCCGACTGCCGACCCGTTCCTGATACATCGAGACCAAGCCGATGATGGCAGCATCTGCCTTGAGCTTCGTGGCTATCGATGCACCAACGGTTTCCGGTGGCACCTCGGAATCCTTCGACTCAGCAGCCGCCGCCTGTAATGAATCACCAAGCGGAACGATCTGGAGATCCCCTCTCGCCTGAAGACGCTTCCAGAACAACTCTGTAATTCGCTCCGCGGCATAGGCCGGGACAACCACGGACTGCCTGGATCGATGTGCCACATCGGAAGGAACGGCCGAAGACATATCCTCTTGGCGCGCACCCTGAGGCGTTGAAAAATAGAAGTTGCCTTGATCCCGAGCCTGCGGCGTCGCGATCGCCGTAAACGGCACCAGCGCAACGGACCGAATGGTATACCGTGGCAAGTGTACAGACGATTCGGTTGAGACTTTCCATCCACTGCACCCCGAGACGGCATACATCAGGACTGCCAGCATCAGCCCTTGAAGTATCAGGCTTGTAGCGACAGGCTTCTTCCGTTGTGTGCTCACACCTCACCCCTCACG
>JAOUPN010000151.1 GCA_029879905.1 Nitrospira sp.
TCTTCTCCGGCAACGCAACCTCGTCGGGCAGCCATATGTTCATCCCGCACAGCGCACCAACGATTCCCGAGAGCCGCCTCCGAGTCGCTTCTCCGGTAAGGGTGAGTATCCTGTTTCAACCGCCATCGATGCCTACTATGGCGACCGAGAAGCCACACTCTCCTTTGATCGTGCCAAGGAAGCACGACTCCGTGTTCTCCGAACAGGTATCAAAAAAGAACATCGACGAATGGAGGCCTGGCGTTCAGATTTAGTACGAGCCGAACGGTACCGCGACTATGCCCGGTACGGAGAATTGCTCAAAGCGAATCTGGGCACAATCGACAAAGGCATCGATCACGTAACCGTGACGGATTATTTCGACGAGCAGTTGCCGGATATCACCATCCCGCTTGATCCGATGAAATCTCCCAAAGGCAATATGGACGACTACTTCCGCAAACACCGCAAGTATGTGACCGCAGAAAGAGAATTGAAACCTCGAATCGAACAGGCGGAATCGAACATCAGCACACTTCGCGAAGAATTGCTGGCCGTTGAACGTGGCACATGGACTCCTCCGATTGTATCGCCGTCCGATAGACCCGCAGGATCGCATGCGATATCACGTCGCACATCACGACCAGGCGAAGCCCGGCGAAGCCCGTTCCGTCGCTTTGTGTCGTCAGATGGATTACCGATCTTCGTCGGGCGCAACGCCAAAGAAAACGACGAACTGACATTCGGACTGGCAAAAAGCGACGATCTCTGGCTGCATGCGAGAGGTACACCGGGATCGCATGTGGTCGTACGGTTGGGAAAGGGGATCGACCCTCCTCCTGAAACGATCCGTGATGCCGCCACCCTCGCGCTTCTCTACAGCGATCTCAAGAAAAGCGGCAAAGGAGAAGTGATCTATACCAGGCGCAAGTGGGTCAAGAAAGCCAAGGGTCAGGCGCCAGGCGCCGTCATCGTCACACAGGAGAAATCTCTCTATGTCAGCCTGGACAAAAACAGGCTTGAGGCGCTCAAATTTCGGAAACCAGCCGAGTAACTTCCCCCTTTGCTCCAATACTTCCCCTCAACGCCCTCGCCATGATAATGTGCCCAAATATGGGCACTCATTTCCACCATCTCGCCTTGCTTAATATCACGCAGACCTTGATCACGTGCACCACCGTCCGCGAGTTTGATCGTCGGTTACGTGAATCCCTACGAGCAAAAGTGCCGTGCGACCTCGTCGGCCTCTACCTCTACAGCGGATCTACCCAATCATTTGCTCCGATATCAGACGCTCTCACCGATCCACAGTATCCGGGATACCTGATCGGACAACTCCCTGCCGAAGGAACCATGAAAGAAGCTGTTGTCCGGCAAGGTCGTGCGCTTCTTGAAAACAACCTGGCCCGCTCTCCCTGGACAGAATCTTCCGTGCTGAAGGCCGCTCCGTTCGCAAATGCCTCGGTTCTCGCCGCTCCGCTGACAGAAACAAGCCCGGACGGCCCATCCCCCGTTCATACCATCGGCATCATAGCCGGGATCGCTCTCGGCAAAATTGACGCATTCAGTGAAGATGATCGGCTCTTTCTTGAACAACTCGGGAGACAGTTAGGATCGGTTCTTCGGAATGTCTTGGCATCGGAAGAGCGCGATGCCCTCATGGCGATCAATAGGCAAGTCGTCGTCGGGACCATGACGACCGATCAGCTCATGCCGATCGTACGGGATATGCTGTCCCATATCGTTCGACAGGACATGACCGGCTTGGTGCGATTTGTCCCTTCGCCTGAAGGCCCATGGTTCGACATCATCTATCGCGACGGGATGGAGGTCGACCTGGCACAACTCCGCCGATTTCCGTTCGAACAGATGGCTCCTGCCGAAATGGTCGCTACAGGAAAACCGCTGCTCATGACCGGCCACAACCATACGTCGTTTCCGGAACGGCTCTACATCGAATCGGTCGGAATTCTCTCCTGCATCTTGTGTCCGTTGATCGTGGGAGGTTCCCCCTATGGATTTCTGGCTATCGGCAGCAAGCGGCGCAATGCCTTCTCGGACCGCGACTTGCACTTTGCCGAGCAAATCGGATTTCACCTCTCACAGGCCATTACAAACTTTACGGCCTACGAAGAGATTCGAAACCTCAAGGAGCAACTGGAGCAGGAAAACGTCTACCTGCGCGACGAAATCAAGGCTACGGCCGACTTCGAGACCTTGGTCGGTGAAAGTGCCGCTCTCCAGCAAACACTGAAATCCATCGAGCAAGTCGCCCCGACCGATTCCACCGTACTCATCATGGGAGAAACAGGCACAGGAAAGGACCTCGTCGCCCAAGCCATCCACCAACTCTCGCCGCGAAAAGAGAAACCGTTGATCACGATCAACTGCGCCGCACTCCCTCCGACCTTGATCGAATCCGAACTCTTCGGCCATGAAAAAGGTGCCTTCACCGGAGCCACGGCGCGGAAAATAGGACGATTCGAGCTTGCCGACGGCGGCACCATCTTCCTGGATGAGGTGGGCGAATTGCCGCTCGATCTTCAAGCCAAGTTTTTACGGGTATTGGAATCGCAGGAACTGCAGCGGGTCGGCAGTGCACAAACGATCCCACTGAACGTACGCGTGCTCGCCGCTACCAATATCGATGTCGTGAAGGCCGTCAAGAACGGCCTCTTCCGCTCCGATCTCTTCTACCGTTTAAATGTCTTCCCTGTACGGATGCCTCCCCTTCGTGAGCGCCGGGAGGACATCCCCATGCTGGCACGGCACTTCGTCAAAAAATACGCAGACCGCCATCGACGAACCATCACACGCATCGACACGGGCACATTGAACGCACTCTCCTCGTACGACTGGCCTGGTAACGTCCGTGAGTTGGAATACATGATCGAGCGTGCCGTGATTGTCAGTCACAAGCCGGTGCTGACGATCGAAGAGCTACAGTGGTCGACTACAGATGCCGACAAAAACACCGCTCCGCGCACGCTTGCGGAAGCCGAACGAACCCATATCATCGAAACACTCCGTCAGACACAGGGTGTATTGGCGGGCAAACATGGTGCAGCCACCCGCCTCGGTATGAAACGCTCAACATTGCAACACCGGATGAAGAAACTCGGGATCATGCTCTCCCAATTTCGACAATAGTAATATGCCCATATACCGGCACCATACTCATATCTGCCTATATTTGGGCATGTGGGATGGTTAACCTGCGGCCATTTCTCCATAAAAATGATGCCATTTTATCTTTCACTTCAGCTATTTATGAACTCCATCCTGAAGAATCGTAATCTTGGCACTCTCCCTGCTCTTCGTTGATGACATGACCAAACGTGTCACACCGACTCCGGATGATATTCGCAGCATGATCGAAGCCCATTTCGCGGAGCGACAGACCAAACTCCTCGCCTCCGGCGAGGGGACAAGAGACGGCCGTCGATTCTCATGGTGCGGGGACGTCCTTGAGTTTTTGGTTGACGGCCTGAAGGAACGCCTATCGGATCGGGGGATCACCTTCTCTACAACCTTTCCGGGCCCCTTCCGACTCATGGATGAGGATCAATCGCCGAACGGCAACCATGTCCGGCGATTCTGGACGACGGCACTGGATCACGGCTGCCCGATCGCCCGCCTCTGCACCTTCTTCTTTCATCGACATGACCGAGTGCCCCTTCCCCGCCTTCCCACCGTCGCAGCCTATCCCCATGACCACCATGAACCGGAACCGGAGGCATGAACTACGTCGCACTCAAAATGCTGTTCGGCGATCGCGCCAAATACCTCATGCTGCTCTGCGGCTTAACTTTCTCGGTGATGTTGATCGTCCAGCAAGGCTCGATCTTTTGGGGCCTCATGATGTGGTCCCAATCGAGCATCAGCAATATCAACGCACCCATCTGGGTCACCGATCCCGGCATCGCACAGGTCGATGAAGTCAAGCCCATCGCCGCGACGGCCGTCGACCGTGTACGCAGCGTGCCGGGCGTGGAATGGGCAGTTCCGCTCTATAAGGGTTTACTGCGTGCCAGATTGGCCAGCGGGGACTACCATCAAATCACCTTGACGGGACTGGAATCCTCCACGCTCATCGGGCGTCCGGCAGAGATACTTGAAGGACGATTCGAGGATATCGTGCAACCGGACGCCGTCGTACTGGACCAATGGACGGTGGAACGGATGGGCGGGCCGAGCGTTATTACGGTCGGCACAGTATTTGAGTTGAACGACAAAGTCGCCCGCGTCGTCGCCATCGCCAAAACGCAAAAAAGCTTCACCAATATCCCGGTGGTCTACACCACCTATGAACGGGCCATCCGCTACATGCCTCGGGAACGGCGGACCCTGTCCTACGTCCTGGCCAAAGCCAAGGACGGTGTACCGACCGATCTCCTTATCGCGCGGATTCGGGAACACACCGGCCTCGGAGCCTTTACCGCTGAAGACTTCAGCTGGAAAACCATCACCTGGGTCCTCAAGAACACCGGGATCGGCATTAACTTCGGGACCACAATTTTCTTAGGATTCATCGTCGGCATGGCCATCGCCGGACAAACCTTCTATCTGTTTACAGTCGAAAATCTTCGACAATTCGGAGCGCTCAAAGCGATGGGGGCTTCCGGATTCACCTTGGCACGGATGATTCTGCTCCAGGCCTTTACGGTCGGCCTCACCGGATATGGCGTCGGTGTCGGATTGGCGACGGGGTTCGGAGTACTCGCTGCAACAGGCGGAGAGCTGCCCTTTGCCGAGACATGGCAACTCCTGGTGTTCGTCTTGATCGCGCTCCTGACGATCTGCGCGGTTTCCGCCGCGATCAGCATTATCAAACTCGCCCGATTAGAACCGGCAGTGGTCTTTCGATAACGATGATGGATATGCAAACACAACCGGCAGCGATTCGCGTACGCGGCATCGTGAAATCGTTCGGCGCCGGCAACACAAAAGTGACGGTGCTCAGAGGGATCGACCTCGACATCTATCTGGGTGAAATGCTGCTGCTCGTCGGCGAATCGGGTGGAGGCAAGACGACCCTCCTGTCGGCCATTGCCGGCATTCTCGATATCGACGAAGGCGACATTGATGTCTTGGGTGTCCCACTGAGCAGCCTCCCTTCCGGCAAACGCACGGCATTCCGCGGCCAAACCATGGGCTTCGTCTACCAGCAATTCAACCTCTTGCCGGCTCTGACGGCGGCAGAAAATGTGGCGGTCCCGCTCCTGATTCAGAAAATGGGCCGCCATGATGCCGTGCGGAAAGCCCGGGCCATGCTCGACCGAGTCGGCCTCGGAGACCGTTCGGAATTTCTGCCGAAAAATCTGTCCGGAGGGCAGCAGCAACGCGTGGCTATCGCACGGGCGCTGGTGAACGAACCGCGCCTCCTCATTTGCGACGAACCGACCGCCGCTTTGGACGGCCCCAACGGCCAAAAGATCATGGCCCTATTACGCGAAGTCGGGCGTTCGGCGGACCGGTGCGTGGTCGTCGTGACACACGACAGCCGCATCTTTCATTACGGCGACCGCATGGCCAAACTGACAGACGGCCGTATCGTCGGCATCGAGCCGATCACACAGGAGGAGATGACATGATCCTTCTGAAACGAATGAGCCTCTGGCTGGCGTTGGCCGGGATGGGCTTTGCCGTCTGGGTGCTGATGGGAACCAACCAGCAGGAGCCCATGCCGACACCGATTGCGGAACCACCGAGATCGCCATATGCCTATACCGTCGCGGCGTCCGGCATCATTGAAGCCGTAAATGAAAACGTCCGCATCGCCCCACCGATGCCCGGTCTGATTACCGAAGTCTTCGTCAAGGTGGGTGATCAGGTCGAATCGCAGGCTCCGCTCTTTCAACTCGATGATCGGGACCTACAGGCACAACTGCTGACACGCCGCGCAGCCATTCCACCTCTTGAAGCTCAGATCCAAGAGCAGAAATACCGAATCGAGGATCTGGCGACTCAATGGCGGCGTCTCAAATCCGTGCATGATCAACAGGCCGTCAGTGAAGATGACATCTCCCGCGCATGGTATGCGCTCCAGGTCGCGAAGCGAGGAATCCAGAGGCTTGACGCCAATCTCAAACAGGCGATCGCCCAACGGGATGAAATTTCCATGCTATTGGATCGCCTGACCGTCCGGGCACCGCGCCGCGGTACCCTGTTGCAAGTGAACGTTCGGGCCGGAGAATATGCCGCGTTGAATTCCGCAGAACCGCTGATGCTGCTCGGGGACACTCAGCAACTGCAAGTGAGAGCGGAGGTCGATGAAGTCAACGCTCCCTTGGTGGCACCGGAAGCGGCAGGAACGGCCTCGCTCAAATCCATGGCCGATATGAAATTCCCGCTCACGTTTGTCCGCATCGAACCCTATGTGATACCGAAGCGGTCCCTCACGGGTGACAATGCCGAACGAGTCGATACGAGAGTGCTCCAGATTATTTACCGATTCGACCGCCCGCCGTTCCCTGTCTATGCCGGGCAACAGGTCGATGTGTTCATCCAACGACGCGCCTCGACCGCTTCCAACCGGGAACCGGACTCACCGATACTCTCACCTCAGGAAGATGAGGAATAAACCTGGATTCCGCAGTAGAAACAATGGGATCTCGTTGCATGTCATTTCAACCAACGAGAGAAATCTATTTCTCATCCCGCACTTCAAGATTTCTTATTCCGTTCGAAATGACACAGGGCTCAACAGTCAGGTGCCTGATTCAAGAACGGGGCACGCCACTAGAATCTCTGCAACCCTTCATACGTAAATCCAACTGCGGAGTCCTGAATCAACAAGACCGTACGCAGGCTCACACCTCACAGGCTGTGGGAAACCTTATCGGACCGGACAGACATGGCGCACTTGGAACTTGTCGGCACAGATTCAGAAATCTCTCGGCAGTCACGGGGAGCGATATTATGATGACGGCTGGAGGAACCCCCTATGTCACATCCACAATCACCCATGCCATCGTCCGGTACAGAAACTATCCTCGTCGTCAGTGATGAATCAGCCCATGCGGCACAATGCAAGTCGGCCCTGAAAGCGGCAGGGTTTACCGTACTGGTCACCGACGGAAGCTCAGAGGCCTTAAAGGTCTGCACCGAACATAACGGGACCATCGACCTCTTATTAACCGACCTCATCCTGCCGCCGCCGGGATTTCAACTGGCATCCAGCGACAACCAGTTTCCCCATGTTAACGGATTCGACTTGGCGGTCCGAGCCAGCGCCATACGAGAGGGTCTGCGGATCATTCTCATGTGCAAGGACCGCGAGAAGGAACTCACCGCGCACGGCATTTCCCGCACCAAGATCCCCGTTCTCAGCAAACCCCTTGACCAATCAGGCCTAACCGGCTTCGTTCAAGACGTACTCACCCAACCGCCTCCAGTTTTGGAGGTGCCGGACCAGGCCAAAGCCGCCAACGATACAGAGTGGTTCGGCTGAAGCAGGTTGAGTTGAGAAAAGGCTGAGGTCAAGGTTGAGGTTAAGGTTAAGCAAAAAGATTCAGAATCCCTGAACCTTAGCCTCAACCTCAGCCTTTCAACGATGTTCCGTCATGAACCAGCCCGCAATCGACAACCGTCGATGCTGCCCTGCTGAGGGATCGACTCGACAGACACGGTGAAAGCGGGGCACGGTAAACATCACGAGTGAGCCTGGACGTGGCTCAACACAGTGCGTCGGCACCAGATCGTGATCCCCCGACCCTTGGCCTGACCGCTGCGCATAGACAATCAGCTCCCCTCCCCAATCAGGCTGCCATTCTTCATGGAAATAGGACACGACGGCGATCCGCCGTGACGGAGCCGGTTGGCCTCCCGTCGGATGGCCTTGATCTGTATCGTCATGTGTCGGCAAACAATCGCCTGCGGCATAGGAGTAGTAGCTAAACCCGAGATGCCGTCCGGTAATGCCGGGGAATGACTCGATATGTTCTTGGATGCAGGGTAGTTGCAGGCGGGAAAGAAATCGACCGCCCTGATGAGGATCGATGTCCGCCTTGGCCCAATTGCCGGA
>JAOUPN010000152.1 GCA_029879905.1 Nitrospira sp.
CCAAGAGCAAATCTTGAACGAATTGTCCCAGGCAGCCGAGCAGCGGTCGTCTCGGTGGGCGGCAACTCCATCTATATGGCCGGTAAAAGGTTGGATCACTTCCGGGTTCGGGCCTCGGATTTCTCCATTTACTGAAAAGCCCGGATGGCATGATGGCTTGGATATCGGAGCAGCTCCCAATTCGCCTGTCCAGGCTCCGGCTCAAGGGAGAGTCATTCTCTCGTCCTTTCATCCCAAGCTTGGCAATATCGTGAAGCTTGATCATGGATTTGGGATCGAGACATTGTACGGCCATTTGGCCAAATCACTCGTCAAGGAAGGCCAGCGAGTCAATCGCGGTGATGTCGTAGGGCTTGTCGGGAGCACAGGGTTATCAACGGGTCCCCATTTACATTACATGGTGAAAGTGAATGGCCAAGCCCTTGATCCTACGAAGTATATTCTTGAGTAGACAGTCTCACGTTCAGTTGACTCTCATCAGTAGCCTCCTCCATCTTTCCATTTTGGGTGTGTTCTCCCTCTAAATTGATTGCCGGTTCTGGGACTGTTCATTGCTCACCCGTCTCCGCAAGAAGCCATGGCTGGGAAGCCTTGGAGGAATGCGTAGCCGGTGTTCTTCGACTCGTCGGCCTGAGCCTTGGGAAGACGTGCCGAAGCCTTTCTGCATAGCCTGTCGGCTACTACGGAGGAGTAGGCTCAGCGGGGTGTCGCCGAAGACTTCAGGGGCTATGACTGGTACGCCGTGGAGCTCCACTGGTAGACAGGGCATTCTGCTATCCGATCAATCCTACTCTCCTTCGCGTCAGGAGTGCATGTCCTCTGCATCGATCTATTCCAAAGAATGGATGAAGCCGTAGAGCGTCACTATGCTATACTCCGGCTCCGATAATGATAGGAAATTCCCGCTTCAATAGCTGATAGCCCCGGATATGACGGATCTCGAAATCGCTAGATCGGTTACGCCTCAGTCGATACAGGCCGTCGCGCAGAGCCTTGGTATCGCTCCGGATGACGTGATCCCCTATGGAAAACTGAAGGCGAAGGTGTCGCCGGACAGTCTTGCTCGTGTCAAGACTAACGCCATTGGGAAGTATGTTCTGGTCACGGCAATCAATCCGACGCCGTTGGGGGAGGGAAAAACCACGACATCGATCGGTCTTGCCATGGGGCTCAATCGATTAGGCCGTCGTACTGCGGTGACGCTGAGACAGCCTTCACTGGGGCCGGTATTTGGGATTAAGGGTGGTGGTACCGGCGGAGGACGGGCGCAAATCATGCCGATGGAGGACATCAATCTCCATTTCACCGGAGATGCGCATGCGGTGGCGGCTGCCCATAACCTCCTGTCGGCGTTTCTCGACAACCATCTGTTCCATGGAAATAGTTGCGATATTGATGCAGATAACATTTTCTGGCCTCGTGCATTAGGTGTGAGCGACCGAGCCCTTCGCGAGATCCGACTCGGAGCAGAAACCGGACATCGTGCAGGCAGATTCGTCATTACTGAAGCCTCAGAGGTGATGGCGACATTGGCGTTGGCGACAGGTCTCCAAGATCTGAAGGAGCGGTTAGGTCGTATTCTCGTCGGGTTAACCAAGTCGGGTGCGCCCGTGGTGTCAGAGCAACTTGGCTGTGTGGGGGCACTGGCTGTGTTATTGAAGGATGCGGTATTCCCTAATCTGGTGCAAACGTTAGAGGGAACACCGGCGTTCGTTCACACGGGGCCGTTTGGAAACATTGCGCATGGCAACTGCTCAGTGATCTCTGATGCTATTGCGTTACGATGCGCCGAGTATGTGGTGACAGAGGCAGGGTTCGGGAGCGATTTGGGGGCGGAAAAGTTTTTTAACATTAAATGCCGAGCATCGGGCTTCAGGCCTGACGCAGCTGTGGTCGTGGCGACATTACGGGCGTTGAAACTGCAAGGTGGGGGGGGAGTGGCCAAGGTCGGCGCCTCTCTTCCGGTTGGCTTGACCGGGCCGAATCAGGAAGCCCTCTCGAAAGGATTCGCCAATCTAGATCAACATATTGCCAATGTAAAAGCGCATGGGATTCCGGTCGTTGTGGCGGTCAACGCATTTAAAGACGATTCTCCCGCTGAATTGAATTGGGTGCGTGAGCGGTCGATTGAAGCGGGAGCGGTTGATGCCGCGATTTCCACCCACTGGTCCGATGGCGGGAAGGGGTCGGAACAATTGGCGGCCGCGGTTGTGGCCGCTTGCGATCGACCAGCATCGTTTACTCATTTGTACGAACTGTCTTGGCCGATCAGGAAGAAAATCGAAACTATTGCCACAAAAATGTATGGGGCAGAGGGGGTAGAGTTCGGACCAGAAGCGGAGCGACAAATTGATATGGCTGAAGACCTCGGGTTCGGTCAACTTCCTGTTTGCATGGCGAAGACTCCGTTATCACTGTCTCATGATCCCAATTTAAAGGGACGCCCGAGAGGTTTTACCGTTCCGATCAAGGAACTGCGAATATTGGCCGGTGCAGGGTTTGTGACAGCGGTCTGTTCAGGCATTCAATTGATGCCGGGATTGCCTAAAAAGCCTGTAGGGGAACGGATCAATCTCGACTCAGAAACAGGCGATGTCGTCGGCCTCTCATGAGGCGACATGGAACAAGACGTGTCTCAAGTGGTTGCCAACAGGATGGCTCACCGCCGTTTCAAATAGCGGAGGAATTCGGAGTCAGGGCTCATGACGAGTGTGGATTTATCCTTGAAGGTGGCTTTGTAGGCGTCCATCGTGCGGGTAAATTCGAAGAACTTGGGATCCTGTCGATAGGCGTTGGCATAGATGTGAAAGGCCTTGGCATCCCCGCTGCCGCGTAGTTCTTCCGACTCTTTGTAGGCCTGGGCCAAAATGATCTCACGATCCTTTTCGGCTTCAGAGCGGATTTTTTGCGCTTCTTCTGCGCCTTCCGCGCGGTATTGCTTGGCTTGCCGTTCCCGTTCCGCCTGCATGCGGGCGAAGACGGCCTTCTCATTCTGCTCGGGGAGGTCGGCGCGTTTGATACGCACGTCATCCACCGCGATACCATAGACGGCGGCGGTTTCGTTGGCGCGCTTGGAGACGACCCGCATAATGTCGGCCCGCGTGCTTGAGACGATTTCCGCCAAATCATGGCGGCCCAACTCGACGCGCAGCTCTGAATAGATGATGTCGTGCAGCCGTTGCAGCGCCCCGCGCTGGCTTTGGAATGCCTGATAGACCTTGAGGGGGTCTGTGATGCGCCATTTCGCAAAGTTATCCAGCAGCAGCGTTTTCTTATCTTGCGTAATCACGTCCTGGGCACTGGAATCGTAATCCAAGAGGCGTTTGTCAAAATAGGTTACATCCTGCACGAAGGGCATCTTGATATAGAGGCCCGGATCCGTGATGTTCCGGACGGGCTTGCCCAGCTCCACGACGATGGCGGTCTGTGTCACATCCACGATGAAGAGGGGCGAGGCCCCCAACACGAACAACGCCACCACTACGGCTACCAGCCCAATGCCTATTCCTTGCTTTGTCATGGCCGGAGACTCCTCAGGTCCGAGGGTTTCGCCAGTTCCGCGTGCAGTTCCTCCTCCGTCATCTCATCGAGGGGACGTGGCGGTTTTGGTGCGGGCGTGGATTTGCTCAGTCGGTCCAGGGGCAGATAGGGCAGCACGCGCTCGCCGGCCTTGCCGTCGATGATTACTTTCTCCATATTCGGCAGGATCTCCTCCATCGTTTCGATGTAGATGCGCTTGCTGATGACGTCCTTGGCCTGCTGGTATTCCTTCAGTGTGGCCAGGAAGCGATTGGTTTCGCCCTGGGCACGATTGAGCCGCGCCTGTGCAAACCCTTTCGCGCGGTTCACCTGCTGGGCCGCTTCACCCTTAGCCTTGGGAATAATGTCGTTGCGATAGCCCTGGGCCTGGTTGATCAATTTCTCCCGATCTTCCTTCGCATTGGTCACGTCTTTAAAGGCGGCGGCCACGGCTTCGGGAGGATCGACGTCCTGCAATTGGACTGCCGCCACCTGAACGCCGGCATGGTACTCATCGAGAATGCTTTGTAGCAGGACGAGGGTGCCCTGTTGAATTTCGGCTTTGCCGGTAGTCAAGGCTTCGTCGATCTTGCTCTTGCCTACGACTTCGCGCATGGCGGCTTCGGCGGCCTTGCCGATGGTTTCATGGATGTCCGCCACATTGAAGAGGTAGTCGCTTGACTCTTTGATCTTGTACTGGACGATGAATTCGATTTTGAGAATATTCATATCCCCGGTCAGCATCAGGGCTTCCTGTGGGACGGTCTGTTGTCGCCCCTGTAGATTGGTCCGGAAGCCGACTTCGACGCGGTGGAGTTTGGCGACTTTCGGCTGCAGCACGCTCTCGACGAGGGGGATCTTGAAGTGGGGACCGGGTTCGACGGTCCGCACCGGCTCGCCGAAGCGCTTGACGACGCCTTCTTCGTCCGGGGCGATGATGAAGACGCTCTGCCACACGGCCAGCACGAACAGCGCCGCGATCACAAGATTGACGGTGCCCCCGGACGGCAAGAGCCCCTTCAGCCCGCCAGACGGAAACAGATTCTTCATCTGCGATTGGGCCTGCTTCAGCGCCTCTTCCAGCGGGTCTTTCTTCCGACTCCACGGGTCTTGGGGGTCCCACGCCATATATAGTGCCGTATCCTTCTGGTTATTAAAAAACAAAGAAGCAAATGACAAATTGTTTAGACACCATACCAGAGTGCTTCAAGCAGGGGCAAGGTCTGATTTGGTTGTGGTGTTATGTCAATGGACTGTCCTAAACGGTCAGAACGGTGCGACGAGTTGGATACCATCATAGACCATATGTGCAGGATGGCTTAGATAAATGAATCTAAAGGGAAATGGTGTTGCGTTATCCACTTACGTGACGCTTCCTCCGCAGGAGGACCCTGCCCCGGCCGTACACCCATAGCAATGATTGCGGGTGGTGATCCGGCGGTGCTGGAGACGGGCCGGATCAAAGTCGCGGATATGCCTCGGGGCTTCCGTGGAAACCGGCAGGGCCAGCATCTGATTAAAGTCACAGTCGTAGAGCGTCCCGTCCCATCCAACTGACAGCGTGGAGCGACACATGACGCCGGTGGCGGCGGCAGGATTGAAGGCCGTCGCCAGGCGCTCCATATAGCCCTCGTAATTCCCGCTCTCGATGAGAAAGTCCAAGAACCGGCTGATGGGCATATTGGTGATGGTGTAGAGGCGGTTGAACGTGATGCCAAACCGGGCGAAGAGTTCCTGTTTGAACCGGGCTTCCGTCGGCTCCTGCTTCGGCGGTAAGAAGGCGCCGACCGGATTGTACACCAAGGTTAAGGTGAGGTTACTGTTGGGCCGGCCATAGCCCTGGTGATTGAGTCGACGAAGGGCTTCAATCGATTTCTCGAATACGCCCTCACCCCGTTGCGCATCCGTTTGCGGCGCATGAAACGAGGGGAGCGAGGCCACAATTTCGACCTGGTGGTTTGCCAGGAATTCCACAAGATCCGCTTGAGACGGCACGAGCAGCACGGTGAGATTGCACCGATCCATCACATGCCGGCCGAGTGCGCGGGATCCTTCGACCAGCCGTCGGAAATTGGGATTGAGCTCCGGGGCTCCTCCGGTGAGATCGACGGTCGGGATATCGGTCATAGCCAATGCCGTCAAACACTGTTCGGCTGTTTCAGAAGACATGCTCTCCATGCGATCAGGGCCTGCATCGACATGGCAGTGACGGCAAGTCTGGTTGCAGACCTTGCCGACGTTGAGTTGGAATGTGGTGATGCCGGTGGCGTGGAGAGGAAATAACCCGGCCTGTTCCACGCGACGATCAAAGGGGAGGGCAGAGGCTGTGTGGTCAAGGATCCGCAGTTGCTCGGATGGTGATGCCAGAGGGTTACTTCGTCCGAGCAACGTGAGGGCCATTTAACAACAGCCTCCATTATAGGCCGTCAACGTCAAGGCGCTCGAAACGCAGTCGTCCCACTTCCCGGTATCATGCACGAGGTATTGTGGAGCGGTCTGGTCTGAGGCAATATCCGAAATGGTAAACCGCCCACCGGGTTTGGCCACGCGAAACATTTCGTGAAACACCGTGCGCTTATCCGGGGCGAGATTAATGACGCAGTTTGAGATGATGAGGTCAATCCTCTCGTCTTCGACCGGCATCGCATCCGCCAGGCCTTTTCGGAACTCGACATTCGATGCGGCATAGCCGAGATTGGCGGCAACCATGGGAGCATGTGTTCGGGCAATGTTCAGCATCGTGTCGGTCATATCCAGACCGATCACGTGGCCGGTCCGTCCGACAAGGCGAGACGCTTCGAAACAATCGATGCCGCCGCCCGACCCGATGTCGAGCACCGTTTCACCCGCCTGAACGGTCTTGAGTCCGGCAGGGGTGCCGCACCCATAGGAAATCTTCAACACCTCTTCGGGAATGAAAGTCTTGAGGTGTCCCATGTCGTAGCTGGTCGGGCAACACATCTGCTCGCCCGTGCTCGCAGCCTTCGCGTAACGGTTGCTGACGGCTTGAGTAATATTTTGAGCGGGCATCATGACCTCGTAATCGTCTGACGGAGTGTTTCGTGCATGTGCTGATCGTATGCCATTGCCAGGTCCGTTCGGAGTAAGTCGAGGCTAGCGAACAGATGGTGGCGAGCGCCTTTGTGCACCGGCTAGGCTATCGTGTCCTGGGTGTTATGTATCAATCCTTTCCGATCGGCGTCAATGCGACAATAGTACTTCTTGCCGCGTCGTCCGCCACGGCTGCTCCTCTTTGGCAAAACTGGAAACAGGGGATGAATATGCCATATGAATTGTGGGGGAGCCCTCTGGCACATCTATGTGATCAGTCCGTGAGTCGGCATGCAGAAACAGCATCGGACGAGAAGTATGTTTGCGTGAAGATAATTTTCAGTGTGCCACGAGAAGGCATGAAATAATAGTTTGATTATGGACTGAACGGTCCGTATAGTGTCCGATATGATCCGTGGTCGTCCTTTGGAGTTTGATCCTCAGCAGGCACTGGATGCCGCTGTCGAAGTATTCTGGTCCAAAGGATATGAGGCAACGAGTATGAACGACTTGCTTGGAGCGATGGCTCTTTCAAAGAGTAGTCTCTATCAAACATTCGGCGGGAAGAGGCAATTATTTCTGCGGTGTTTGGGGCGATATCAAGAGCGGTTTTCTGCAGAGATGAGGGGGGCGCTTCAATCTGCCCCTTCTGGGCTGCGATTTATCTCCGGCGTTTTTGAGAATGTGGCAAATACTGCGGAAAAGTGTGAGGGGGCAAAGGGATGTTTGGTTGCCAATTCAGCCAGTGAATTTGGGCAACGGGATATGGGACTGTCGAAATCCGTGGGGCGAGGCCTCCAGGGGATGGGCCAAATCTTTATCGAGGCGTTGCAACGGGCGCAACGAGAGGGTGATCTATCGACTAAGGCTGATGTGAACGTATTGGCCAATTATCTTGTGGGGGCAATGACGGGATTGCGAACGATGATCAAGGCGGGGTTAAGCAAGGTCGAGGCTCGATCGATGGTCCCGGTTATTCTGAACTCCATCAGGTGACTTTTTTTGAGTAGTTCTGGACCGTATGGTCCTAATATCAAGGTGGTTTGAAGGGAAGGTCAAGGCATAGAAAGATTGGAACAATGGAGGGATAAGACATGGGAGACGAATTGCGCCGCAAGTATGGACCTTGGGCTCTCATTACGGGTGCGACATCAGGAATCGGGAGAGAATTGGCGCGACAGGCGGCGGCAAATGGACTCAGTGTGGTTGCGGTTGCCAGGCGAGCCGATCGCCTACATGCTCTTGCCGATGAACTGACAAGGCAATGGGGGGTGGGCGTGCGTACGATTATCGCTGACCTGTGTGACTCCTCTGCCATAGATACGGTTCTTGCGGAGACGGAGACGCTTGACATTGGGTTAGTGATCTTGAATGCGGCTGCGGAAAAGACAGGAGAATTT